>NZ_JBNPVS010000015.1:0-178029 GCF_050434225.1 Paraburkholderia sp. GAS32
TGGCCCGTGCAGCGGGCACACCGCTTTCATGGTGTCTCCTGAGACTCATAAGTCAACTGGTCCTATCGTACACGCAGCTCGCCGGTCCGGTATGGTCCGATGCTGGCGAGCGCTATTGCAACAGTTTTGACCGACCGACGGGGTGCGTTAAGGGTTATTCGATGCCGTGTGCTACAGACCGAAGGCACGCAGTATGTGGTCGAGGCCCGCCACGAAAAGCTGCCCGTTCACGACTGTGGGCGACGTTAGGACGCCGCCCGCGGGCCGCTCAGCGACCGGAAGGTTATCGGTGCTCCAGAGTATCTGTCCGCTTTTTGCGTTCACCGCATACACCTGGCTGGCGATGCCGTCGGCGTAGTACACCACCCCGTTGGCGACGATGGGAGGGATGGACGGATTGTCGGAAATCGTGTTTTTTCCGACCGGTTGCTGCCAGGCAAGGCTGACGGTACACGTGCTGTTGAAGGCCAGCGCGAGAAGCCCGTGCTTGTTGAAGCCGGTCGGCGAATCGGAGGGCGACCCGATGTATAGCTGTTTCAGTACCGGATCAAATGCAGGCAGACCGATGTTGGTTCCGGCATCCCTGGGCTGACTGATATCCAGTGTCTGAACGGGGCCGGACGGGATGGTGGCCTGGTTATAGAGGAACAGTTCGCCGGTCTTCTGGAACGCTGCCAGCATCGTTGGGCAACTACGCGGCTGGAACAGCGGTGCCGTCGCACCGAAGTCGGCGTCTTTGGTAGCCGGCGGCATCGGTGCGTTTGACGCAGTCACAGCGAGGCTGCTGGTGAGCTTGACGACGTGTTCTGCAAACGCGGTATTTTGCGGACTGGCGAACGCGTTGCCCGTCAGGGCGTACACCGCTGACCCGCCACGCACGACCGAGACGCCCCCAAACCCCCAGATACCACCGCCATTCGGTCCGGTTGCACCGTCCGGGTACCATTGCTGCAGGATCGCCCCGTTGGTAACCGAGACTTGCACGCCTTTTCCATGGTACGGCGTGAAATCGCAGGCACTGGCCGTCGTGACGTATAGCGACGTGCCGCTAAGCGTCGGGCCGCCGAAGACAAAGGTCCTTGACACATCGGCCTTATCCGGGATCAAGACGTGCAATGCCGGAAGGTCGGCGCCGGTTGCCAGGTCATACGCATGTAGAAACCCGTCCCCACTCACGATGTACAGCCGGTTCCGGGTACGGTCGATGGCGGGCGTCCCGATGTACCCGATGTTGCCACCTGACATGTTGAAGTCGGCGCAGGTGGTATGCGCGGGCGTGACCTTTTGTTGCCAGATGACGGCACCGGTGGAAGCGTTAAGCGCAAACATGCTCCCCTGGAGGGTCGCGGCATAGACGACATCAGTCAGCGTGCCGTTGATGTTCACGCCCGCCGCCAGCGTCGGCTGGGTCAGGATGGGGCCGCCCAGATCCTTCGTCCAGTGAGTGTGCAAACTCGCCACGGTGGACGTCGTCAACACCGTCTCCACCGGGTTATTTCCGGTCCGCTGCGCGTTCATGCCGAACGTGGGCCAGTCGGTCGCGGTGAAGGATGGGGCGAGGGCGGCGCCAGGTGTCAGTGCGCGTGTCGCGGCACTAACAGCCGCAGATGCGAGGTTCGGAGGATCCTCCGCTGGCTCCGACCCGTCTGCAACGTTGTCCGGATCGACGCCACTTAGCGGCTGCTGCTGGCTCACGGGCGAAGCATCGGGGGGCGCAGTCGCTTGCGACGTTTGCGCCTGCGCACTCGAGCCGCCGGCAACAGCGAGCATCACAGCGGCGACCAGTGTACGGGGTTTGAGGGCGGGGCGGGCGTTCGTCATTAAGACACCTCCTGCACGTCGACTAAAAATGAATGGCTGGTAGGGAAACGTAATAGGTCGAAAATGTGACTGTATGGTGATTGTTCATAGCGCAAAGCATAGTCCTTCCGGAAGGACCGCATTAAGAATGCATCCGCTGCCGACGCTGTCCACTCTCATCAGGCACCAGCCGGCCACGAAGCCTCATTCGCCCGTCTTGCGGCTCGGACGCTCAGACGTCGGTGCCAATCATGGTGCTTGCCTCCTTTCCAGATATTGCTCGACGAAGCTGAGGATTGCTTTGGATCGGTAATCCTTCGCTAGCTGGCAAAGGTGGTCGGCGAAAGGACGATAGCGCTCGTCAAGCTCGGTCAGGTGCGTGGCATGTTGCACGATGGCACGCATGTCGCCCAGTCGCGCCAGGTGGTGTAGCGCTTCGATTTCCCCCGGCGGCGGCACGATCAAGCTTCCCACGGAGGGATCGGCGGCGCGTACAGCCGTTCGGCCCGCTCCGGCGGCTTGCGTCTGCGGAACTTCGTCGCTCCACTCGATATTCAGGAGGGCCGCGACCTGTGACAACAGCCGACTGAGGTCAACCGGTTTTGACAGAAAGGCGTTTGCACCGGCCGCCAGGCTTTTCGCCGCATCACTCCCCGAGGCGCCGGCGGAAACCGCAACGATGGGCAGATCCCCGAACTCCGGCATTTCGCGAAAGCGCCGCGTTGCTTCGAGCCCGTCCATCCCAGGCATGAGGACATCCATCAGGATGAGCGCCGGCCGTAGCGCTTTGGCTTTCTCCAATGCTTCAAATCCGTTGACGGCCTCCACCACGTCGAATCCGAGCTGGCCGAGCATATCGACTGCCACAGCACGGTTTGCCGCTACGTCATCCACGACGAGAATGGTCTTGCGCGGCCCCTTATAGCCGCTTACCGCCCATTCGGACGGGACGACAACTGCCTGAGGCGCCACCACCGGGACGTTCAGCTCGAACGAGAAGGCGCTGCCTGCACCGCGGCGGCTCTCGACGCGGAACTCGCCACCCATCAAACGCACAAGCTGCCGGCTGATGGCCAGGCCCAGCCCCGTGCCACCAACTCGGTGCCGAGCATCGCCCACTTGCTCGAAAGGCTGGAAGATCGCCTCCAGACGCGCTTCGTCTATGCCAATGCCGGTGTCCTGCACTTCGAAACGCAGCCGCGCAGGCGGCAGATAACCGACGCGCAGACACACACTCCCCTCTTCGGTAAATTTGATTGCGTTGGAGAGCAGGTTGAGCAGCACCTGGCGCAGCCGTTTTTCGTCGACCCGCACGCCCGCGGGCAGATCGGGTGCCATCTCGCACGCGAAGGCCAAGCCCTTTTCCGTTGCCTTCACCCGAATCGTCTCGGCGATGAAGTAGATGAACCGGTCAAGCGAAATGTCGGATAGGTTGAGCTCCGCCCTTCCGGCCTCGATTTTGGCCATGTCCAGGATGTCGTTGATGATCGCAAGCAGATGTTCGCTGCTGCGCTGGATCACCGTGACCCCATCGACCTGGCGTTGATCTAGGCGCTTATCGCGCTTCAGGATCTGCGCGTACCCTAGAATTCCGTTCAACGGCGTGCGCAACTCGTGGCTCATGTGCGCAAGAAAGTCACTCTTGGCTTGATTGGCCGCATCGGCGTGTTCCTTGGCGACGGCCAGTTCAGCCGTTCGCTCGCGGATCATATCTTCGAGGTGCTCGCGATAGCGCCGCAGTTCCTCTTCGGCACGCTTCTGCTCTGTGATGTCGCGTGAGATGCCGAGCAGGAACTGCGGCTCGCCGCGCACGTCGACGATCGGGATCTTCATTGTGTGCACCAGGCGCGGCCCGTGACGTGTGTGAACCGGCTCCTCTGGCACGTCGACCATCTGCTGCGACTCCAGCACGTCACGATCCTTCAGTGCGAAGAAATCTGCCTCCTGCGCCGGAAACAGCTCGTGGACGGACTTGCCGATGAGTTCCTCGCGCCGGTAGCCGAGCAGTTGCTCTCCCGCCTTGTTAAAACGCACGAAGCGCAGCGTCGCCGCATCCTTGACGAAGATCATGTCGGGGATGTTCTCGATGATGCTGTCCAGGAAGTGCTCGCTCGCTCGCGCAGCCTCTTCGGCGTGCTGCCGTTCGGCGATCTCGGCCGTCTGGCCCGCAAGCGCCGTGCTGAGTTCGGCCGTGCGCTGTGTCACGCGTGCCTCGAGTTCGGCGTTGAGTTCCTTCAGCGCATCCTCGGCTTGCCTGCGCTGGCGCCGGTCTTCGAGGAACTGCTCGACTGCGCGCGCCATATCGGCAATCTCATCGCGGCCGTGAACGGGGACACCGGCTTGCACGCCGTCGACGTCACCTTGCCGCAGGAAGTGGCTGACCCGGCGCAGCCGCGCCACGACGTGGCGACCGAGGAATGGCCGGGCGATCAGCCAGGCAAGCAGCAGGCTCACCGCAACTTCGCCCCCCACCCAGTTGCGCGTGCGGTCCAGGTCTTCGGCCAGATCCTGAACCGCTTTCCGGTAGTCGCGCGTGAAATAACCCAACTGCTGGCGCGCCGCGGCGGCCAGAGCGTCAGCCTGGCGGCGCAGATCGTCGTCCAGGCTGGCCAATGACGCGCCGGACCGCGGCGCGGCTCCGGTGCCCAGCGCAGTCTCGCGCACCTGCGCCTCGATGTTGACCGTGTTGCGGAAGCGCTGGCTCGATCGATGCATCGCCAGCGCGTCGACACCGACGTTGTCGCTCGTGGTCGCGGAGGCGAGGCGGTCCACCAGGCGGTCGAAGGATGCCAGCTGTTCGATGACATGCCGATGCGTCTCGCGCACAGCGTCCACCGTATCGTCACTGGACAACTGCAATGCCAGGCGTTCGATCATCAGCGTGCGCTGCGCCAGGTCCTGTGCGTCCTCCTGGCGGGCCAGCCGCTCTTCGGCCAACTGGCGGATCGCGTGGACCGAGCCGGCCAACGAGTAGAGGGTCGTGGCACTGACCGCGATTACCAGGGCGGCCAGGCACGAAACCGCGAGCGTGAACTGCGCGGTGAGCGATCGTGGGAGTGGAAGTGTCACGGGCGTTGCCAGATGCGGCGATAGACGTCGCGATAGCCGTTGGCCGGGTCGTAGAGCAGACGATTGCCGCCGTCCGCGGCGATGTTGTCCGCCGTCACGAGATGCACCGGAAACACGTAGTCCGTGACGCCTTCCCTGGCGAAGAGCCGGTTCATCTCGTCGACCAACTGCCAGCCGTGCAGATTCACGGGTTCGGCCACGGTGGCCGTCTGGAAGCTGCCCGTCTGGATACGCAGGAAGGCGGACTCGCTGCCGTCGCCAGCCGACAGCATGGCCATGGCGGTGTTCGGCATTTCGGCCTGGGTCAGCACCGGGGCGGCGTAGTCGAAGTAGATGTCGTTGACGGCCAGTGCATACGTCCACCGCTTGCCATACCGCGCGAGCAAGGCGCGTGTCGTGCCCGGCATCAGTTCATGGCTGCGCGAGATCGCCACGTCGCGCACTTCGAGCAAGGTGCAGCCGCTGCACGCGCGCACAACGGCAGCCATTTCATCTGCCTTGCCTTGCGCAATTCGGAAATTGGAGTCGGTGAAGATGACGACTGCCGCATGCCCGCCGGACTGTACGATGGCTGCCAGCGAGGTCACGCGCGCGACCTCGAGCGGATCCGTCGCCACGTTCATCGCCACGGGCGTGCCAGGCACCGGTCCGGCCTGGGCCGCGACATGCCAGCCGACGATCGGAATGCTCCGCTCGGCAAACGGCCGCAGCCCGGGCAGCAGCGCGCGTGCGTCGCCACCGACGATGATCAGACCGTCTGGACGACTTGCCAGCGCATTCGCAAGCATCTTCAGCCGCAGGTCCGGCGTGCCGCCGGAGTCGAATATCTTTACGCTCCAGCCGATGACCTTGGCCGCTTCCAGCACGCCGTCGACTACGCCGACGATGCCGCCGTTGCGCAAATCCTCGGCGACGATGGCGACGCGTTTCCCGAGTTGGGCGCGCGGCCCGTTGCGAGGCCCGTTCCAAGGTGCAGCGGGTTGCGCCGCAGCATCGACGACTCGCTTCGCTCCGGCCAGGTAGTCCTTCGCGCCGACCGTGGTCCCGGGCACGGGGGCAGTCGCCAGACCCTGCGCCGCGGCAACCGACAGCACACACGCGCATACCCATGCCACAAGCAAGCCCCTCATGCTGTTCCCCAAGGGCCCAATCGCGGTTTATTGACCGCTATTGACGACGTACCCAATGCCGCGCGCAGGATGATCCTGCGAATACGATAGTACACCCCGATGCTCGCGTGTCCTGTTCAGCCACGATTACTGTTGGTGGCGAAGTCGCTGGGGTGCTCTTTTAACGACCCGGAACCACAACGCCGTTGACGCCCCGCGTGTTTTCTACCGACTGCCGTTTCCCGTCGTCAAGATTCCGCCGCCGTCCGACTCCGTCTGTGTGCTCGCCGTGCTCTCTACTCGTTCAATCCGTACTTGCATCGACCGTGCGTCTGTCAAACCCAAGGTCTTCGCCGCGGCATAAGAGAGATCGATAATTCGGTGTTTGATGTATGGTCCGCGATCGTTGATACGCACGACAACCGACTTTCCTGTTGCCAACGAACTGACGCGCACATAGCTGCCGAGCGGCAATGTTCGATGGGCAGCCGTTAATGCGCCGCCATCATAGCGTTCTCCATTTGCGGTCAGATGCCCCTGGAACGTTGCCGAATACCATGACGCCTCGCCGGATTGCAACATCTCGTGTCGCATGCGACAGGAATCAACTCTGCACGCAGCATGTTCGGGCGCAATCTGTCCGCAAGCCGCGAACAAAGCGCAGATTCCCAAAACTCCCAAATAGCGGAGTGATAGCACCATAGACCACATGTCAGTTAATGAGGCGTGGTTTTAACGTTCTCAAAAAGCTCAGGCAAGCCGCATGCCCGGGTGACATAACATCTTGACAAATTTTTTGAGGTCTCATGCAGTGGGTCTGTCAGTCCGACCCTGATTTCATTGCAGGTGTCGCCGATGCGATTGGTACCGGCCTTGACGAAAATACGTGAAATACGTATTCATTTGCCGGGGGCCACATGGCTATCATAACGGCCACCGATCTCGCCCGGTGCGCGAAGTTACACGCCGCACCGCTCAATTGTTCGGGCTGCTCGCCACGATGCAACGTCCACGACGTTCCGGACATCACGAGTTGTACTCATGAACCGCAAGCCCTGGCGGCCGGTCTGATCTCGGGTTTCTCAACGGCCGGCTGAACATGCCTTGCCAGCGGAGGTCCAACTTATTGTTGTCTTCGACAGGGTTGGGCCATGTCCCGCGCTTCGTTTGTCCACGCTCACGCCGCCCACGCCGATTGGCGGGTGGCTCTCGCCGAGTGCCAGAGGCAAATTCAAACCCAAATTGCGGCCCGTGCGGCGCAGCTTGACGAATCCGCTCCGTTCACGCTCGGCTGGTGTTACGTGAGCGACTATTACGCACCCGCGTCCGAGGCGATCCTCGACGAACTGCACCGGGGTCAGCCAGGCGTCGCCTGGGTCGGTACGGTCGGTGTCGGTGTGGCCGCCAGCGGCATCGAATACATCGACGAACCGGCCCTGGTGCTGATGCTCGCGCCGCTGCCACGTGAATCGTTCCGGCTATTCTCCGGTTTGCAGCCCCTGCCTGCGACATCCTCCGGGTTCGTGGCCCATACCGCGCTCGTCCATGCCGAGGGCAGCACGCCGGACGTGCAAGAATTGCTGCACGAACTGAGCGCCCGCACGACCACGGGTTATCTCTTCGGCGGCCTGTCCTCGGCGCGAAACCGTCCGCTGCACATGGCGGATGGAGTGTTCACCGGGGGAATGTCCGGCGTGCTCTTCGGCCCCGAGGTCGGTCTGATCTCACGCGTGACGCAGGGCTGCCAGCCCATCGGGCCGGTGCGCACCATCACCCAGGCCCAACACAATCTGGTGGGCACGCTGGACGGCAAGCCCGCACTCGATTGCGTGTTGCAAGATCTTGGACTCGACCGGGATCTGCCAATCGATGTGTTGTCGCAGGCGCTGTCTACCACCCTGGCCGGCTTGAGCACCGGCGCCGAGGACGTGCCGAAATGGCCTGGAAAGTTCGGCGCGGATACACTCGTGCGGCACCTGGTGGGCGTGGATACCCAGCACCGGGTCCTGGCGATTGCGGATCGGGTCGAGCCCGGCATGCATCTGGCCTTTTGCACGCGCAACCCCGAGGCTGCGCGGGTCGATCTGGTGCGCATTGCAACGGAAATCCGCGCGGAACTGGAAAGCGGCACGGCGGGGCACATGTCGGGCGCCCTGTATGTCAGTTGCTCGGGACGGGGTGGGCCGCACTTCGGAGCGCGGCATGCGGAGTTGCAGACCGTGCGAAATGCCCTAGGCGAGGTACCGCTGGTGGGATTCTTCGCCGGCGGCGAGATTGCAAGGAATCACCTTTACGGCTACACCGGCGT
This sequence comes from Paraburkholderia sp. GAS32, assembly GCF_050434225.1. Classification (NCBI taxonomy): domain Bacteria; kingdom Pseudomonadati; phylum Pseudomonadota; class Betaproteobacteria; order Burkholderiales; family Burkholderiaceae; genus Paraburkholderia; species Paraburkholderia sp. GAS32. The sequence goes on from NZ_JBNPVS010000015.1 coordinate 8,287, forward strand.
ATTGACGGTCTTTACGACCCCGGACTGACGCTCCGGACGGTTCTGATTTTTGCCATAGCACGAAGAATATCCATACTGCGTTCATCCACAACAGCCATTCGTACTCCGCCCTGGCAGATTCATGCATGCCCTCTTCAAACCAACGCTTGTCAATGACGCGTTTGGCGACCCAGGTCTATATGTGGACTTTTGCGATGAACGGCGTGCCCTCCTTTTCGATCTTGGCGATATCTCCACGCTGCTGCCCCGCCACCTGATGCGTTTGTCACATGTGTTCGTTACCCATACGCACATGGACCATTTTTCCGGCTTCGATCGTCTTTTGCGCGTGATGCTCGGGCGCAAGGCTGGCATCGTGATGTTTGGCGGACCCAACTTTCTTGCACAAATCGAACACAAGCTGAGCGCCTATACCTGGAACGTAGTGCATCGTTACGAGGTCGAGCTGGTGATCGACGCGCGCGAAATCGGAGTGGACGGTGGCGGGCAGCGCGCACTCTTTTCAAGCCGGAGACGGTTCGTCCGCGAAGCCGGCTCATCCTTTGAACGATCTGACGACGTGGTGCACAACGAAACAACCTTTCGCGTGCGTGGCCGATTTGTCGATCATGACATCCCGTGCCTTGCGTACGTGCTCGAGGAGAAGGCCCGCGTCATCGTCGCGAAGGACCGGCTCGCGGCGCTGGGGGTGTCGACGGGTGCGTGGCTGCGCGAACTGAAACATGCGGTGCTGACCGGCGTCCCCGACGAGACGCCCATTCAGGTTCAGTGGCGCGATCGGCATGGCGACCACGCGATGACCCGACAGGTCGGCGAACTGCGTCACCTGATCCTCGACGTCGTTCCCGGGCGGCGCATTGGCTACATAACAGACTTGCGCTATACGGAACCGAACGTAGAGACCCTGTCGGAGTTGATGCACGACGTGGACCTGCTTTTTATCGAGAGCGTATTTCTTGACGAGGACAAGACCCATGCCCTGCGCAAGAATCACCTGACGGCCCGCCAGGCGGGTCTGATTGCGCGCCGGATCGGCGCCCGGGGGGTTGTACCGTTCCACTTTTCGCCGCGTTACGAAGGACGCTCGGCAGCACTGATTGCAGAAGTGCAGGCGGCGTGGTCCGCTACGTCGGTTCCGGGTGACGAAAAGCCTGATTAGACGCGATGAACGCGATGTCCGCGTTGCCCGGCCAACTGAAAGAAATGATACGAATGAGCATTTTATTGCGATTTTTTAGGCTTAAAAATATCATTCCCTCGGCTTAAAGTGAAGACTCCTACCCACCTGATGAAGGAGTAACACCATGAGCCGAATCACCGTACCCGCAGTTGAGTCCGCCACTGGCGCGACTGCCGAAGTCTATGCCCAGGTCAAGAAGGCCGCAGGCAGCATCCCGAACCTGTTCGTTGCGCTAGGCGCGCTGTCGCCCGAAGTACTCAAGGCGGTGCTGAATGCCGAAGGCGTTCTGGCTTCCGGCACGCGCCAGGACAAAACCATCGCAACTTCTACAGAGGCAGTGTGAAAGATCATGAACATTCATTTCCGAGTGGCAGAAAAGAGCAGCGGGACTTATCTGCATCTGGCATTTTTGCGGTGGTCGATGGTGGCCATCTTCATCTGGTTCGGGATACAGAAATTCACGCCCTATGCGGCCGACGCCATCGCGCCGTTAATCTCACACAGCCCGTTGATGAGTTGGCTGGGCGTGTTCGGCGTAAGAGGTGAAGCCCGGATTGTGGGGACGATCGAACTGACGACCGCGGCCGCTCTGATCATCGGATCGATGATTCCAGCGGTGTCCGCCTTAGGAGCAGCGATGGCGAGCGCCACCTTCCTCCTGACGACGTCCTTTGTTCTCAGCACGCCGGGTATCACTCAAATAAGCCCGACCGGTTTCCCGATCATCTCGACCTTGCTGGAGCAGTTTCTGCTGAAGGATATCGCCCTGTTGGCAGCCTGCTTTACCCTGCTTCTCGCCTCTTTGTCGCCGCGCGCTGCGGCGTCGTAAAGGCTCGGATCCATGTCGTATCCTGGCGTCGTTGCTCCATAAAAGCCGAAGGATTCCACAGCATGAACATCGCACCTGCTTCTTTCCCATTTGACCTGGTATCAACGAAGCGGGAACCATGCAGGCTCTTGCTCCGCGTGACGGAAAACCGCTCGTCATCAATCTCTGGGCAACGTGGTGCGCACCTTGCCAGGCCGAGATGCCGGTACTTGCAAGCGCCCAGGCAAGATACCCAGGATTGAATCTGGTTTTCGTCAATCAGGGGGAGCGGCGCGATACCGTGGATGCATTCATCAAGGCGCTGAATTTGCGCATCGCTAATTCGCTGTTCGATCCCGAACTCAGCGTTGCCAAGGCTACAGAAACGACCGCATACCCGACCACACTCTTTTACGATGCGTCGTAAGCAGCACGTCCGTCGCGCGGCCGCCCTAGTTGGTCCGCTGTCATATATATTGATTGTTAGTGATGGTCGACGCGCCGAAATCCCGGCCTGGTTCTGGAATCTTTTCGGGAGTGCTGCAATGATCAGCGGAAGAACTACCCTTATCGCGCATCTTGGGTATCCCACCGAGGCGTTCAAGGCGCCCATGATCTATAACCCGTGGTTCGAGAAAAACGGCATCGACGCAGTCGTCATGCCGATGGGCGTGAAGCCAGACGATTACCCGACCTTTCTGGCTTCACTGTTCCGGCTCACCAATATCCGCGGCGCGCTAGTCACCATGCCGCACAAAGTCACCACCGTCGGCCTGGTTGACGAAGTGACGCCGACCGCGCGCATTGCGGGCGCATGCAACGCGATTCTCAAGCGGCCTGACGGAACCCTGCTGGGCGATCAGTTCGACGGCGCCGGCTTTGTGCGCGGCGTCGAACGCAAGGGCTGCCTGCTCGAGGGGGCACGCGCGCTCGTATTGGGCAGCGGTGGCGTCGGCTCGGCCATCGCCGCGTCATTGGCTGCGGCAGGTTTGGCGGGACTGGCGCTGTTCGATGCCAGCGACGCCGCGGCCGGTGCGCTCGGCGAGCGGTTGCGCACGTATTACCCGCAACTGGTCGTCACCACTGGATCAAAAGATCCGGCGGGCTACGACCTGATTGTCAATGCCACGCCGCTCGGCATGAAGGACGACGATCCATTGCCATTCGACATCGACCGCATCGCACCGACCACGTTTGTGGGCGAAGTGGTCATGAAGGCGGAATACACGCCGTTGTTGCTGGCGGCGAAGGATAAAGGATGCAGCGTGCAGGTCGGCACCGACATGCTGTTTGAAATGATTCCTGCGTACCTCGAATTTTTCGGCTTTGGCACTGCCACACCGGACGAGTTATACGCGGTTTCGCAAATCAAATACTCGTAGCGGTCACATTCGACGCAGTGCGTCTCCCGGTTCTGGTCCTATAGGCTGCTCAAGCTGATTGCTGCGACCGCACAACCGTTGCGATCCCTTAGCGGTACTGATATCCCTCGCATGCCCGTTTCGAGCTATTGCTCAGAGAACGCATAGCCGCGGTTAAATACCTGCTGATCGCCAGCGCTTTCGCCGTGCCCTCGATCCGGTCTTTGTCGTGCATCGCCGAGCTCCGTAGAAACCCGATTTTCGGGCGAAAGTCGCGCGTGATGCGCGAATAGCGCCCACTTTTTGCCGATTGATGTTGTCCCCTATCGGTCCGTCGCGTACTTTTCAAACATACCGTTCGCGCGATCGCAGCGGCGCAAACTTAGACGCTCACGCGGCTCTCTTGAAACGGCCACGCCCGTCTCATGAGTCTGCCGGATGCACATCATGAACACTTCAGATTCGCCTGCGCGGGTAGCGCTCGTCACCGGAAGCATCGGTGAATCGTCAGAGGTATGGCGATCGCGCTCACGAGGCGCGGCTTCCAGCCTTCTTGACCGCTGACGTGCAGGGCGCACGCCGACTTCAATCAATTACTAATATTGGAGACTCAAATGGCTAGCATCACGGAACATGAACCGCACGGCGCACATCAGACCAAAAAGGCGACCGCCAGCGGCTGGATCGGCTCGGCGCTGGAGTACTACGACTTCTTTATCTATGCGACAGCGGCGTCCCTGATTTTCCCCCAGTTGTTCTTCCCCTCAGGGAACCCCAAGATCGCCATTGTCGCGTCGCTGGCAACCTATGGGGTTGGATATGTCGCGCGGCCGATCGGCGCCTTCGTACTCGGGCACTGGGGCGACACCCATGGCCGAAAAACGGTGCTGCTCCTGTGCATGTTCCTCATGGGCTTTTCGACGATGGCCGTCGGCCTTCTTCCGACGTACCACCAGGTCGGCCTGCTCGCCCCAGTGCTGCTCGTCATCCTGCGTCTCATCCAGGGTTTCGCGGTGGCTGGGGAGATCTCCGGCGCCAGTTCGATGATTCTCGAGCACGCGCCATTCGGGCGGCGCGGCTACTACGCCAGCTTTACGCTGCAGGGCGTGCAGGCCGGACAGATCCTTGCCGCGGCGGTATTCCTGCCGCTCGCACATTACATGCCTGAAGACGCGTTTAACTCGTGGGGTTGGCGCATCCCCTTCCTGCTGAGTGTCGTCGTGCTGTTTGCGGGCTACATCATTCGTCGCGAAGTTCACGAGACGCCCGCTTTTGCCACGGAGGAGGAGCAGGGTGAAGTCCGAAAATCGCCGATCATCGAAGCCTTCACGCATTGCTGGAGGGAGATGCTTGCCGTCGTCGCCCTGGCGCTGATGAATGTCATCCCGGTGGTCACCACGATTTTCGGCGCGGCCTACGCGGTCCAGCCGTCATACGGGGTCGGCTTTCACAAGAGTGTCTACCTGTGGATCCCCGTGATAGGCAATATCGTGGCGGTGATTGTTATTCCAATTTTCGGCAATCTGTCGGACAAAATCGGCCGGCGGCCGCTGATCATCGGTGGTGCGCTCGGTTCAGGGTTGCTGTCGTTCGGCTACCTCTACGCGATCAGCATTCACAGCGTGGCGCTGGCAATCGTTATGTCAATGCTTATGTGGGGCATCGTCTACCAGGGCTACAACGCGATTTTCCCGAGCTTTTATCCCGAACTTTTCCCGACACGCGCCCGTGTCTCGGCAATGGCCATTGCCCAGAACATCGGCACCACGATCACTGCATTGCTACCCGCACTCTTCGCCACCGTGGCGCCGCCCGGATCAACCGACATTCCCCTCACGATCGGGGCAATCACCTTCGGCATAACGATAATCTCGGCGTTCGCGGCCTGGATGGTCCGGGAGACGTACCGGATTCACCTGAACGATCTCGGTGAACGTGGCGCAGTTCCAGTCGACAAGCTGGACTACAACCTGATGCGCAAGCAAACCCTTGCCGCGGCGAAGGCTGCCTGAGTATCCGTGTGGGCGCCAGCGTCAGCGAGACCGTGCCGGTTGCGGGGTCTCGCATCCGGCTCTATCGCGGGACCGTTGCCTCTGACAGCGCTCGCTGTGCCGCCCGGGTCAGCGAGCGGGAGTCGCCGCACAGATGACGTGCGGCATCGGCTGGCAGCGCTCTGTCCGTTACCCGAGGGGTGCATATCAATGAACAAGACACGAATTGCCGTGGCCGGCGCCGGTTACATCGGCCTCGCCCATATGGGCGTGACACAGCGGAGTCCGACCTGCATGCTATCGGCCGTTGTGGACCCGGGTCCTGCTGCAGAGGCAGTCGCGGCCAAGGCTGGTGTGCCGCTTTACCGGTCACTGGACGAAATGCTTGAAAAGAACCGCCCCGATGGCGTGATTCTCGCGACGCCTAACAAGTTGCATGTCGAGCACGCACTGAAGTGCATCGAGGCGGGAGTGCCCATGCTGCTCGAGAAGCCGATCGCGCCAGGCGTTGAGCAAGCCGAGGTGCTGGTGGAGCAGGCCGACCGGGCGGGGGCGAAGATCCTGATCGGCCATCATCGGGCGCACAGCCCGATCATGGCGCGCGCGAAGGAAATGATCGATGAGGGCCGGCTCGGAAAACTCGTTGCCGTGATGGGTGCCGCGGCATTTTTCAAAGCCGACGAGTACTACGCCGAGGCGCCATGGCGCCGGGAACCCGGCGGCGGCCCGATCCTGATCAACATGATTCACGAGGTGCACAACCTTCGCATGCTGTGCGGCGACATCGTCGCGGTGCAGGCGTTGTCGTCGCACGCCACGCGTGGCTTCCCGGTGGAAGACACCGTTGCGATCAACCTGCGCTTCGCCAATGGCGCACTGGGGAGCTTCATGCTGTCCGACACAGCCGCTTGCGCGCGCAGCTGGGAGCAGACCTCGCAGGAGAACAAGGCTTATGCGACCTATCTCGACGAAGACTGTTATGTCATTGCCGGCACCTTCGGTTCGCTGTCGGTGCCGACGATGCGCATGAAGACGTACGCCCGCGCGCAAGACCGCTCGTGGTGGAAGCCGTTCGAAGTCAGCGTCGCCGAGATGACGCGCGAGGATCCGCTCGCGCGTCAGATCGAACACTTCGGCCGCGTCGTGCGAGGGGAAACCGAACCGATCGTCAGCGCACGGGACGGTCTGCGGAACCTGCGCATTACCGAAGCCATCACTGAAGCTGCGAAAAGCGGATCGATCTTCGACACGACGCCGGTCTGATTTCGCTGCCCGACATCACAGCATCGCGGTCGCGTTCTAGCCAGTGGAGGAGAAAAAACATGCGGCTGCGCCGCCGAATGGCGCACACCGCGGTCGCTTAAGAGTACCCGGACGTCAGCGCGTCCGGGTTGAACTAGACTTGGTAGTGGCATGCTGCGCGGACAGTTTCCCGGGCACGCTGTCATGATTGCTCGCGACATGCGCGAGACAGGTTGGACCGATATCCTGGAGTGTTAGCCATGAGTCAACCATGCATTATCTCCGTAGCCATCACAGGCTCAGTGCCGCGCAAGAAGGACAATCCGGCCGTGCCGATCACAATCTCAGAGCAGATTGAAAGCACCCATGAAGCGTACGAAGCCGGTGCATCGCTCGTTCATCTGCACGTGCGCGACGAACAGGAAAACTCCAGTTCCGACCGGTCGAGTTTCGCCGCGCTTCAGGACGGCATCCGCAAGCACTGCCCCGACATCATCATTCAGTTTTCGACAGGCGGCCGCGGTCGCTCATTCGAGCAGCGTGGCGCGATGCTCGATCTGCGCCCGGACATGGCATCGCTCGCGACGGGTTCGGTCAATTTTCCGACTACCGTCTATGAAAATCCGCCGGACTTCGTGCGCTCGCTCGCGAAGATGATGCTCGACTACGATGTCAAACCGGAAATCGAGATCTTCGATCTGGCGATGCTGTACAGCACGGTGGACCTCGTGCAACAAGAGCTGCTGAAATCCCCGGTGCATGTTCAGTTCGTGATGGGCGTGAAGAACGCACTCCCGGCACGTCGAGAGATTCTTGAGTTCGAGGTCCAGCAACTCAAGGCGTTGTTGCCGGATGCAACATGGACCGCGGCTGGCATCGGGCGGCACCAGCTCGAGGTGAACCACTGGACGTTGCAGATGGGCGGGCACTGCCGCACGGGTCTGGAAGACAACGTGCGCTGGGACAAGGAAACGCTCGCGAAGAGCAATGCGCAACTGGTCACGCGAGTGGCGTCGTTGTGCGGCGAATATGGCCGGCCGGTGGCGAGCGCAGCCAAAGCGCGCGAAATGCTGGGTCTGCCGGCTCGATAACCCGACGCGATGCGCGAGCGCCCGGCCCAGCGGGCGGTCCGCCTCAATGGCACGCGCGACGTCGGGCAACGATGCCCCATGGAGGGCGGCGGTAACGTAAGCCGAGGAACAAGTCATGCGCCGAACCATCGCGACCGTGTCGCTCAGCGGGACGCTGCCCGAGAAGCTGGAGGCCATTGCGGCCGCGCGCTTCGACGGTATCGAACTGTTCGAGAACGACTTCATCAACTTCAAGGGCACAGCCCGGGACTTGCGCGTCATGGCGGCCGACCTTGGGCTGACCATCGACCTGTATCAGCCGTTTCGCGATTTCGAAGGAATGCCCGAAGCGCAGTTTCGGCGCAGCCTGGAGCGTGCCGAGCGCAAGTTCGACCTGATGCAGGAACTGGATGCGCCGGTCATGCTGTGCTGCTCGAATACGTCGCTGCTCGTCATCGACGATCCGGCGCTGGCAGCCGCGCAACTGCACGAACTTGCCGGGCGCGCGGCGATGCGCAACCTCAGGGTCGGCTTCGAAGCGCTCGCGTGGGGGCGTGTGACCAAGCTGTATGGGCAGGCGTGGGAGATCGTCCGGCGCGCTGATCATCCGCACCTTGGGTTGATACTCGACAGCTTTCACACACTGTCGCTCAACGATGACCCGTCGGGCATCGCCGACATTCCGGGGGAGAAGATCTTCTACCTGCAGATGGCCGACGCGCCGCTACTGTCGATGGATGTGCTGCAATGGGCGAGGCACCACCGGTCGTTTCCCGGCCAGGGACAGTTCGACATGACGAATTTCCTCGAGCAGGTGCTGCTGGCGGGCTATACCGGACCCTTGTCGCTCGAGATTTTCAACGACGTATTTCGCGAGACGCCCAATCGGCGCACTGCGGTCGATGCGATGCGCTCGCTGTTGTATCTGGAGAGCCAGGTGCGCCAACGTCTGCAGGAGCCGGCGCAGAGCAACGCACGCTTCACGGACCGGCGCGCGAGCGTGCTGCAACGCGTCGAGCTGTACAGTCCACCCCCGGTGCCCGACATCATGGGACTGTCGTATATCGAGTTCGCCGCGGATGAATCTTCAGCCGAAGCTTTTGACGTACTGCTGCGGCAGTTCGGCTTTCGGCGTGCCGGCACCCATCGCTCGAAGGCCGTCGTGCTGTACCGGCAGGGCGACATCAATCTGATTGTCAACGCACAGCCGGACTCCTTCGCACGCCGCCGCTTCGAGGCCCACGGGCTGTCTGTGTGTGCGCTCGCCATGCGCACCGCCGATCCGGCAAGCGCGGTCGGCCGCGCCACCGCGATGCACTCCCAGCGCTACGATGGTCCTTTGGGGCCGCATGAGCAGCGGGTTCCGGCGATAGTTTCGCCCGGGGGGATGCTGATCAGCTTCGTGTCGTCCGCGCTCGGACCAAATGGTCTGTACGAGGCGGATTTCGTGCTGGAGGACGAGCCTGGCAGGTCCGCCGCTGGAGCCGGCCTGAAACGTATCGATCACGTTGCGCTCGGGCTCGCCGTCGATCAACTCGACACGTGGATCCTGTTTGTGCGCGCGGTGCTCGGCCTGGAGCCCGGGGAGAGCCTCGAACTCGCCGATCCGTTTGGCCTGGTACGCAGCCGCGGCGTAGCCAACGCAGATCGCAGCGTGCGGCTGGTGCTCAACGTCTCGCTGAGCCAGCGCACGCGCACGGCCCGCACGGTGAGCGCCGGAGGAGGCGTGGCGGTTCATCACATAGCCTTGAGTACCGATGACATCTTCGACGCAGTGGCGCGCCTGACGGCCAGCGGCGCGCGCTTCGTGCCGATCTCGGGAAACTACTACGACGATCTGATCACGCGCGTCGATCTCGATGACGATCTGCTGGCGCGCTTGCGAAGCGCGGGCGTGCTGTTCGACCGGTCCGCGGCCGGCGACTATTTCCATATCTACACGGAGTGTTTGGACGGCGGGCTGTTCTTTGAGGTCACGCAGCGCGTGAATGCATACGATGCGTACGGCGCGATCAACGCGCCGGCACGCATGGCTGCGCAAGCTCAAGGAGCCTGACGACACAATCGATGCGGCACCAGGTCCTTCATCGAACGAATGGAACGAGACGACATGACACAGCAATCTTCGCGCGCGCTCTCGCTGTCGGCGCTGACCATACTCGAACTGAGCCCGCCGCAGATGGTCGAGTGCGCAGCCCGGGCCGGCTACGATTTCGTCGGCCTGCGGCTGCTCCCGGCGACCGATCACGAAGTGCGGTACGAGCTCGTCGGCGATACCCCGCTCAAACGCGAGACGCTGGCGCGCCTGAAAGACACCGGCGTGCGCGTGCTCGACGTCGAGATCCTGCGGCTCAAGCCCGATACCAATGTGACCGCGTACAAACCCACGCTCGACACCGCCGCCGAACTTGGTGCGCGCTACGTGCTGGTGGCTGGCAACGACCCGGATGAGGCTCGTACCGCCGAGCGCCTTGCGCAACTCTGCGATCTCGCCGAGCCGCTCGGCCTTTCTCCATCGCTCGAACCGATGCCGTGGACCGACGTAAAGAACATCACGCAGGGCGCGCGCATCGTGAAGGCAACGCGGCGGCGCAACACAGGGCTGATCATCGATCCCATCCACTTCGACCGGGCAGCGTCGTCAATTGACGAACTGCGCGCGTTGCCGCGCGAGTATTTCGGATACCTGCAGTTCTGCGACGCGCCCGCCGAACGTCCCACCGATCTCAACACGCTGCTGTATCAGGCGCGTTGCGAGCGTTTGATTCCCGGGGAGGGCGGTCTCGATCTGGCGGGCATCCTGCGGGCGCTGCCCGACGATTTGCCGATCAGCATCGAAGTGCCGATGGAGCGCTGGGCAAAAACGGCGAGCGCCGTCGAGCGGGCTCGCAAGCTGCGCGATGCGACATTTGCCGTCGTCGAACGGGCCTATGCGGGGGTGTAAACGGCGGGCTGATCTTGCCTGGCCGAGTTTACCAGTCCACCAGTTCGACGATAAAACGATTCTCACCGCAATCTGCTTGATCCGCCTATTTCTCGAACGCCGAGAACCGCGCATCGGCCTGGTTGTCGAGTAAAAAATTCCTATGTCCGCCGAACATTGATTCGCTCTGCCGTTAGCGATACCCTTAAATCGTTCGTGATCGTCGAATGTTAGTCAACCCGGAGACGACCGTATCGTGAAGCGAGCGTGGGCTTTCTCCTGCATCCTCGCCTTGAGCGCTATCCTCGGCGGATGCGGCAAGGACGGATCGCGAAACGCTACTCAGGAACCGGGCGCATCCGCGAGTCAGGCACCGGTTCAGCTTGGGCAGGCCGCGAGCGACACACCCGCCGCATCGGGCGCGCAGGAGCGGAGCGCGCCGGCCGCCGTCACTAAGGCGCAGTTGCCGGGGGAAGCAGCCGAAACACTGCGTCTGATCAAAGCGGGCGGCCCTTTCCCTTTTGGCGAGGACGGTGTCTTGTTCCGTAACAGCGCGGTATTGCTGCCGCAGCATCCGCGCGGCTATTACCACGCATACACAGTTCGCACGCCTGGCTCGGCGGATCGCGGGCAGCGCCGCATCGTATGTGGTGGACCGCGTAGGCAGACCGGCGACTGCTACTACACCGACGATTACTACGCCAGTTTCAAACGCATTGCACAATAACTTGAGCCAATTAAAAACGCCCCGGGCCTCCTATAAAGCAGACGCCCGGGCGTTGTATTTTCAGAAGGCGTGCCGCGATGGCACGATCAGTGGCGTTTGCCCTAGCCGCTACCCGCCATCTGCTGCGATGGTGTCGTGAGCGACAGGTAAGAGGCTTCCGGCGGATCTATCACGGTTGGCCATCGAACGGCAGGAAATGCCGTTCGACGGCAGTCGACCCGCGCGAGCGAATGTCCGTTGGACCTTGGAAACAGCCGTTGCTCTCGCGGTGGCCCGAATGACGGCAAGGGGTCGGAAGTGTGAGTTCGCTGATGCAGGAAGCTGCCATTCGACTGCTCGATGCTGCCACTGTCAGCAATCCGCCACATTGCTGACGTAGAACCCGACCTGCCCCAATGTCGGAAATGGCCGATGAGCCGCCGGACAAAGCCAAAACGCAAATCAGCGCGTACCGCCACGCAACGGTTCAAGCATGTCGTGGATGCCAAACGTCATCATCGCGAGAAACGCCAAAAGCGCCAGATAGTAAAACGCATAAGTGAGTTTCACCGACGGCGCAATGCCATAGTATCGAACGTTCTCCGGACTAGCCGGATCGTAATGCCATGCGCGCTTGAGTTGCGGCATCGCCAGGATAGCCATGACAATCAGGAGTGGACTAGGATGCCACGCGAACAATCCGACAAGCACAGGAACGAGATAATGGGCATGCTCCGTGAAGCCGACCATTAACATAACGATCCGGGACGCAATGCAACCGGCATATAAAATTTATCGATACAACTGAGACGAAAGATGAAGAAGCTATTTACCTTCGCCGTGTCGGTACTGCTGCTGGTTGGCGGGTTGCTTTTCCAGCAAGGGGCGTTCGCGGATAGCGCGACTCCTGACGCAAGCACGAAGGCGTTTTACGCCTGGTATATCAAGTTGGAATCTAAAGATACCTATCCGTTGTTGGACAAGGGCATTTATGTCTACGTGACCAAAACGACGGTTGACAGACTTCGAAGCGCGTATCGCCATAACAGGCTGCCTGGCGACGTCGACTATTTCACGAAGGTTCAGGACTACGACGAACAGGACTGGTCTAACAACATCGCAACACACCAGGCGATCATGCTTGACGATGTTGCGGTTGTTCCAGTTACTTTCGGCTCGAAAGACAGAATCAGCGTGTTGGTTTTTCTGCGCAAGCAAGGTGACAACTGGAAGATCACCAAAGTCGACGACACGCTAGATTATCAATAGACATGTCTAACGTAGGCGGTCACGTTGTCGACCTCCTGATGCATGTTCAAGGCATACACCTAACTCAATCCCTTTCCGGCAATGTCAGACTCCGACACGCTCGATCGGTTTGAGATGACCCAAAGCATCACCCCCACCGCCTCGGCCGCCGTGAGGCCGAACGCCTGGCGCAACTGGACCGCTGTCACGAGACGAACGCCGTGTGACACGCTTTAGCTGTCGGCGCCGACTAGGTAGTCACAACATTAGTTGAAGTTGTCTTCAGCCTTTCAGCCTGTCGATCGTATAGGTGTAGGGATCGGTTTAGCAGGGATCACAGGCATCAACCAGATATTCGAATGACACGTGGTTTTGAAATGACTGCCGCTGTACCGTCTTTAAGATTACGAAGGCAGAAAACTGAAGGGAGAATGAAAGTGTCGAACTACCATGCCAGAATTACCGGAAGCGACTACGCGGCGATGGCCGACCTCGTGACAAAGTATAAAGTCACGGTCGCCCGGCATACTGTCGAGAAAGTCGCAGAAGGCTACCGCGTCGACGCGCACGCTAGCGACGAACAAATTCGTGCGCTTGAAGCTGCGGGTTACAAGGTTGAACGTCTTGAGGATGCGCAAATCGAGGGTGTGGCGCGACAGAAGGAGAAACGCAAAAGCCCAGTCGGCGCATTGACGCGTGAAGCATTGTCGGTCGCCGCTGGCACGGGATACCTCGACGTCGCGCATATTGAAGCGGCCCTGGTTGCCGAATCAGAGGCTCCGAATGACGCGTTCACCACGTTGATCAAGCTGCCGAACGAGACATGGGAGCAGCGTGTTTGTCACGCGCTCAAGATTGGCAAAGGCAGCGGCGCGGGCCGCGTCGGAATCTATTTCCTTGGCGGCGTTCACGCACGCGAATGGGGCAGCCCCGACATTCTCGTCAACTTTGTGCAACTGCTCGCCAACGCATACCGGACAAATACGGATATCACAATAGGCAGCAGGACCTTTACCGCAGCGCAGATCAAATCCGTGGTGGAGAAGAAGGACATTTACGTCTTTCCGCAAGCCAATCCTGACGGACGCAACTACAGCATGCTGACCGAACCGATGTGGCGCAAGAATCGTCGACCGGCGCCGGCGGGACATACGCAATCCCAATGTGTCGGTGTCGACGTCAACCGCAATTACGATTTTCTCTGGGACTTCCCAAAGTACTTCGATCCGAAGTCGCCGATTGCAAACTCCACGGATCCGTGCGATCACGATGTCTACATTGGCCCCGCGGCAACCTCCGAGCCGGAGACAAAGAACGCTGTCTGGATGTTCGACAACTTTCCGCACATTCGCTATTTTGTCGACCTGCATAGCTACTCGGAAGACATTCTGTACAACTGGGGTGACGATGTCGATCAAAGCGCCGATCGAGCGATGAATTTCCAGAACCCCGCGTATGACGGCAAGCGCGGCATCGCCAACGACAAGGTGTACCGAGAGTACATCGCGGCCGAGGACAAGAAGATCGCAGTCAATCTGGCGAATGAGATGCGTGATGCGATCAAGGCATCGCGTGGCCGACTCTACAAGACGGAACAGTCGATGAGCCTTTATCCGACTGCCGGCACGTCGGATGACTATGCGTTTAGCCGTCACCTGGTCGACGCAAAAAAAGCGAAGGTGTTTTCGTACACGATCGAGTGGGGCAGTCCGCAAAATCCAACCCCATTCCATCCCCCGTATCCGGAAATGAAGCAGATCATCGACGAGGTCACGTCGGGACTTTTGGCGTTTTGCATTTCGGCGCAGTGACTATCGTGCCTCCAGCAGGAAAAGGTTTCAGCAGCAACGAATCGCGGACCGCTCTAATGGTCCAGCCGAAGTTCGGTATCGGACAAAGCTGGTCTCTGTGCGTACATCGCGGACGATACTCGTCGTAAAGGCTATACTGGCACACCATAGGTATCAAGTCGCGCTACGACTTCAAGACAGTGACGTGCGAGTCAACTATGTTCGCTTCAACAGCCGATGCGTCGACGATGCGTTGCGTCGCCACCGGACGTTTGAAACATGTGCAACTAAGCCGGCGCGTATGTCTGCATGGCGCGAGAATCGCTGCATTCCCGCCGGCCACTCAATTTGCTGACGCGCAACCGAATCAGGCAGCGCTGCCTTTTTCGACGGACAAATGGTCCGTGGGTCAGAAAAAGGGACATGTGCAATGGCCAATCAGGTAATTTTCAGTGGCGCTCCGTCGCAGGCATGCAACCTTGCCGCGATCCTGAAGGGGGGCGCTGTCATGGCAATGATTGGCGCTATACATGTCTACGCGTCTAACTCTTTCCCGCTTCAGTGGCATGTGCTGCTCGCACAAGCTGGTGCGGTTTTGATCGGTGTCGGGTTGCCGTTCGCCAAGACCGCGTTCACCCGAATCGTCATCGATACCGCGCGGATTACCTGGACGCAAGGTATTCTGCATCGCCGTGTATCAATTCTCGAGATTTCCCGGATTCAGTGCGTCACGTCGATCCACCCATGGTGGCAGCGCCTGTTCGGCGTCGGCACGATCATTCTAACGACCAACGATGCAACTCGTCCCGTGAGGCGTCTGCCGGGCATCAAGGGCGCTGACCAGGTCGGCAGGAGGCTTGCCGAGGCCGTTGCCATGCATCAGGAGCGGGGCATTTCCGCAAACACATATGATCCGAACGCCGCTGGTTACTCTCAGGCGCAGAGTGGTTGAGCAGGCGGTATCGGTTCGCGACTGACAGGTCTTGTTGACCGTCCCATATTGGCCGCGTGCCTTCAAACGGCATGTGCAGTTTCCGATGCTCGCGTGTCCTGTTCAGCCACGACATGGTGACGCGTCATGGCGCAAAGCTCCCTTGCACTCAGATCAATCAGAGCGGTGAAGGCAGAACGCTCGACCAGTCAGGTAAGGCATCAAGATCCGGCCGCATCGTGACGCTCTCCTGTTCGTTGGGATCGGTTCGGGCGATTACCGCGACGCAAGGCTCATCCGCGCTCGCGTTGTACGGAACATGCGGCATCCCTGCGGGGATGTAGAAGAAATCTCCGGCCTGAACCACCGCATGGTGCTCCAATCGTTCGCCATACCAGCACCCCGAGATGCCGCTCAGCTGATAGATGGCCGTCTCATGCTCCGCATGGAGATGCGCTTTGGCCCGGGCAGCCGGCGGAATTGTTGCTAGCTGAAGATGCACATGCTTCGATCCCACACTTTCAGCTGAGATACCTACCGCATAGGTCAGCCCTTGCTTCCCCTCGAACTGTGGGCCAGCTTGCACCAGTTGACAGGTTGGAGTGCCAGGCTTGTGTGTGCTGATGTTCATCGCTTCTCCAAACAATGAGCGCCGACGTCGGCGAAATGGCGTGCATACGACCGCAGAATACACCCGCCCGCTGTTTGAAAACGGTCATCCTTTATCGGCAGATGTCGGCCATGAAGCGCCATTCGACAACATCGTTAGACAGTCTCGGTTGGTGGCTTAGTCAGTGACGAGCGGGCCAGCCTCATACTGCTCATCGGTTACCGACTCCATCCACTCGACGTTCTTGCCGTCGAGCATTTCAGTGACCGCAAAGTGCGACATCGCCGTGGTTGCAGCAGCACCGTGCCAGTGTCGCTTTCCGCACGAGCACGAGACGATGTCACCAGCGCGGATTTCACTGCGCTGGCCACCTTCGCATTGAGTCCAACCTACCCCTGAAAGCACGACCAGAATCTGACCGAGTGGATGCGTATGCCAGTGGGTGCGCGCGCCGGGCTCAAACGTCACGATGGCACCACCGGTTCGCCCCGGCTCCTCCATCTGGAACAGGCTGTCGATACGGACGGCGCCGGTAAACCAGCTTCCCGGGCCTTTGATGGACGGCTTGCTGCCGTTGCGGATGATGGTTTGGGCTTGTTTGTCTGTCATAGCTTCTAATCCTTTCACGTAGGAGTCTGGCGTAACGTCACACCATTATTGCGGTGCCAGCTCTCCTAACCAGTAAGACGCCGTCACGCCACCATCCATCAGGAAATCGCTTCCGGTGATGAATCCTCCGTCAGGCCCCATGAGCAGCGCGGCAACATTTCCAACTTCATCCGGCGTGCCGGCGCGCTTGGCCGGGCACCCGTCAATCATGCGCCGATAGCCTGCCCCACGCGGGCCGGATAACTCGTCCTTCGCAAGCGGCGTGATGATGATGCCTGGGCTGATGGTATTGATACGAGCGCCACGCTTGCCCCAGCGGACTGCCTCAAACATCACGCGCAAGGCGTTGCCGCGTTTCGACAACTGATAAGCATGCAACGAATCCTTTACCTGATCAGACTGAAGCATTGGCAGCTTTAGCAATTCTTCGACAGGCGTCGTCGCAAGCGCGTGGTTATCTTCCGTGGTCAGCGGCGGCAGACGATGACCGGACTGAGAGGCGATTACAACTCCCGCTCCGCCCTCGGCCATCACTTCGCCAAATACTTCGAGGATCAACGCCGTGCCGTAGAGATCGATTTTCAGGATCGTCTCTGGTGAGGCCTGCGACGGCGAAACGCCGGCCGCATGAATGAGGCCATGGACGGCGCCCAGTGAAGTCGCTTTCGCGACCAGGGCTTCAACGGACGCACGCGATGAAATGTCGACGGCCGCCGTCGTCACCTCAAAACCCGCCTCGCTCAGCGTCTTTGCCGCTGCGTCGGCCTGCTCCTGACGCAGGTCGGCGAGTAACAGGTGTTTGCCTGTGCCCACCCGTCGCGCAGTGGCTTGCCCAATTGATCCCGGACCGATTACAACGATGACTTTTTGCATGACGCTTCTTCCTTGTTCCTGGATTGGCCGATCGCTTAAATTTCCTGACGAGTGGGTCGAAACAGGATTTCATTTACGTCGACTTCCGGAGGCTGACTAATCGCGAAGGCGACGGCGCGTGCGAACGATTCCGCTGGGATCGCGATCTCTTCGTAGAACTTGCTGATGAAGCCGGCTATATCCGGTTCCGTAATGCTGTTCGGAAGCTCAGTCGCAACCGCACCCGGCGAGAGAATCGTCGTGCGAAGACCGTAGGGTTTGACTTCCTGGCGCAAGCCTTCCGAGATCATGAGCACGGCGCTCTTGGTTGCCGCATAGACAGCGCTGCCGGGCCGCACGATCCGTGCCGCCACGGAAGCGACGTTGATGATCTGGCCGCTCTTCTGCTGTTTCATGTGTGGCAAGGCAGCGGCGATGCCGTACAACACACCCTTGATATTTACGTCGATCGTCTGGTTCCAGTCATCGATCTTCAGGCGCTCAAGCGGTGAATGCGGCATCAATCCGGCGTTGTTGAGCATGACGTCGACGCGCCCGAAGGTCTGCACTGCTGCATCGACCAGGGCTTTGACATCCTCGTGACGAGTCACGTCGGTTGCCATAGCCAGTGCCTTGCCGCCTTTGTCGATTAATTCCTGTGCCAGCGACTGAATGCGATCGACCCGCCGCGCGCCCAGTACGACGATCGCGCCCTGCGCGCTCAGATGCTTGGCAGTCGCTTCGCCCAAGCCGCTGCTGGCACCCGTGATAACGACAACTTTGCCTTCAATGTTGTTGCTCAAGCCATTGCGCGTTTCCACAGACCTTCTCCGGTTGAAATCAATGTCCAGATCTTAGGTTGATGTGAATTCATTAACAATAAGGCTACAATTTCACGGGGTGTTAAATTGAAGTTAATTATGCTGCGCACAGGTCTGTCGGAACTGACGGCGTTCATTGCCGTCGCTGAGCATCGAAGTTTCCGCGCGGCGGCGAAAAAACTGGGGGTTTCCGCGCCGGCGTTGAGTCATGCGATCAGGAATCTCGAATCGGGTCTCAACGTGCGCCTCTTCAATCGGACGACCCGCTCGGTAGCGCTAACTGAAGCTGGCGAACATTTGTTGCGGCGTGTCGGTCCGGCACTTGCCGACCTTGAAGATGGCATCAATGAAGTGATGTCCGCAGGTACCCGGCCGTCCGGATCAATCCGGATCAGCTCGGCCGAAGCCGGCGCGAGACCACTGATCCAGCACGTGCTTCCGGATTTTCTCGCGGCTTATCCGGAGATTCACGTGGAGGTCGTCGTGGATACCCGATTGATCGATATCGTGGCAGACGGATTTGACGCTGGGATACGGGTGCTCGACGATGTTCCGCGCGACATGATTGCGGTCGAATTCGGTCCGGCATTCCGGTTTGCAGCGGTCGCATCGCCCGAGTATCTCTCTCGCCACCAGCCGCCTAAAACACCTCAGGACCTAAGACAGCACAAATGCATCCGCTATCGATTTCTTAGCGGTACGCTATACCACTGGGAGTTTGAACGTCGAAGCAGTGGCCTCAATGTCGATGTCGATGGCCCCATGACGCTAGGTAACTCAAACCTGATGGTCGATGCCGCGCTGGCCGGCATCGGTGTCGCCTGGGTTCCGGAATATCTTGTCGTGGAACATCTGGCGACCGGCCGATTGGTTCATCTACTACCGGACTGGAGTCCATCCATGCCAGGCTTGTGTCTCTACTATCCGGCTAACCGGCACCCACCGGAAGCGCTTCGGCTGTTTTCGCAGGCGGTACGCGAATGGGCCAACAAATCGACGAAAGATAAAGGCAACGCAAAGAGCGGCAAAGCATGAAAGTTGCTGAACGGTAAGAACGCTGACAAACCGTAATTGCGCAGACAGTCGGGTGCAATTCGAACGCCCCCAGGCTTGTCAAAGCAATGTGGCCCTGCTATCGAGGCGCCGTTAAGGCCGGGACGAAACGAATAGCGCACCTCATGCATGGGCCGCTCTTTCCGAGGGAGGAATCGTGCAAAAGAAAATCGTCACTCGAGCCATCGCGGGAGGCGTTTGCCTGATGGCGCTGTCCGGCGCTGCGTTCGCTCAATCGCTGGCGTATACGAATCAGCCCGTGGACGTTTATGCGGGTCCGTCCGGGGATTATCCGGTGGTCGCGCAAGTGCCGCCGAGCGCGGAGCTTACGGTGTACGGCTGCGTTTCCGATTACAGCTGGTGCGACGTCGGAGCGCCCGGACTGCGCGGCTGGGTCTACGGCGAATATCTCGACTATCCGTATCAGGGTACCGAGGTGCCGATCATGACTTACGGCTTGCAGATTGGGGTGCCGGTCGTGGCGTTCTCGTTCGGAACTTACTGGGATCACTACTATCGCGGCCAGCCTTGGTATCACGACCGGGACCGGTGGGCGAATCATCCGCGGCCGCATGGTGGCCAGCCGGCGGCGGGCGGTCCGGCTATGAACCCGAGGCCGGTCATGCACGGCAGCCCGCAGCCGCAGCCGCAGCCGCAACCCCAGCCCCAGCCGGGGTACGCTCATGGGCCGATGCAGCCGCAGCCGGGATATACGCACGGGCCTGCGCAGCCGCCCGGGCAAATGACGGGCGGCCCTCAGGGACAGGCTGCCGGGCACCCGGGCGGTCCGTCCGGTGAGCACGGCGGCGAGGCGCGCGGCGGCAATGGAGACCGCAATCATCCGCCGGATAACCATTAGCGATTGAACGCTTCTCGCCCGCCACCGCTTCGCGATCGCCTGGCAACGCGCCTCGCGCCCATGCCGCTCAATTCGACGGATGATCGTCGAGGTGATCGTGAAGCGGGTCCGGGCTCTTTTGCGTCGAGCGCAACACGCCTGCGTCGTCGAAATAGAAGTAAGTGGGTCTGTCGCGTCAGAAAAAGCCGCTCAGGATTGGATAAATAATTGGCAGGACAAAGGACGTCAGAATGCCGTTCAGGCCCATCCCGAGGCCCGCAAATGCGCCGGCTTCTTCACTCATCTGCAACGCACGAGCAGTGCCGATTCCATGGGACGCGACACCCAGTGCGAAGCCACCCAGGTCATGCCTCGACACGTGAATCAACCTCAAAAGGCCGCTGCCAATCACCGCGCCAGTGATGCCGGTCATGATCACAAGGACGGCCGTCAGCGACGGCAATCCGCCGATTTTCTCGGAAATACGGATAGCAATTCCTGCCGTAACGCTCTTCGGCGCAATCGTGGCAAGTATTTGACCCGTGGCTCCCAGGAGCCTTGGGATCAAAAGGGCCGATGAGATGCCCGTCGCACAGCCCGCCACAAGTGCGCCAGCCAATTGCGGGGCCAGCCGGCGCAATTTAGGCAATTGCCGGTGCATCGGTATAGCGAGCGCGACGATTGCCGGTCCGAGCAAAAATTGAATGGGCTGGGCGCTTTGCATGTAGGTGACATACGATGTGTTCGATTCACGCAAGGCAAGTATCAAAAGCGCCACTGCAATTAACACGGGATTCGCGAGCGCACTTTTTCCCAGCGAACCGTGGACGACCTGCGCGATTACGTACGCGAGGAACGTGAGGGTCAGCCAAAGAAGCGGTGTTGTTCCGAGAAATGCCCACGCGGACGCGATGTTCTGATGAACGTTCACGGTGTATCAACCTTCTCAATGTCGGCAGCCGCAAGCGCTGTGTTTCCGTCGGCATGGAGCGGCGATGCAAACGGTGTTGTCGGGGGTGCAAGCGGTGCAGCGCGCGCGGGCCATAAAGCGCACAAGCCTTGGCCGACAAGCGCGGTAACGACGATTGTTAGCGCCGTACACACAACAACGGACACGGCTATTGGGAGCAGGTCATGCGCCACGCGGCCGGCAAAGACCATGATGCCGACGCCTGCTGGAACGAACAAAAGAGGCAGAAACCTAAGCAGGGCAAGAGCGTCGCTCTCAATGGCGGATGAAAGGCCGGGGCGGAGACTCAGCGAGGCTAACAACAGGATCATCCCTATAACCGCGCCGGGGATCGGCAGGTTCCCGGCGTAGGCTATCAATTCGCCAAGGCACTGGTAGGCGAGAAGGACAGTGAACGTCTTGATCATCGGGTCACCTTCGCTTCGGACGCGCACACGTTGAGCCACCAGCAAAGCACGACAAAGTGGGTGAAAGCCGCCGTGCCAGAACTTGTTCACCCGTTGGCAATATTCATCATTGCAGTGAGCAAAAAGGCGTCGGCCATCCCGTGCATCTGCTCACTGCCCGCCGTAGAGCGAGTTCAGGCGATCCATCGTGCCGTCCTGCTGGGCGCGCTGCAATTCCTGTTTGACCTCCGCGCGAGTCTTGGCATGGAGGGCGCCGCTATTGCTACTGCCCATGGACGTACCGCCGACAGCGTCCGACGTCATAGCTGCGTTGCTGTCGGTGGCCGTCCTGGATGTGTCGGTGATGTCACCCGCATAGGCGAGCGTGGTGCACAACGTCAATGCGGCAATAGGGATCAAAGTCAGAGCTTTCATCATATCCTCCAGCATGGTGCATGACATGCCCGACGCCGATCGAATCACGCAGTTTGCGCCGGGATTTCGTGCCGCTTCGAAAAGCATCAAGGGTTCTCGCAAGGACTCGGCACGCTCTTGCATACCCGGGAAGAATTTCCTTCATTCCCGAGTCATCTTCCTTTTTCGTATCGCGACCGCTCCAGGATAGGACCGGTGCATCCAGCCTGGATCTATTTTCATCACCTGCAACCTGGCGGCGATCCTCGTGGAGCTGCTGGGTTTCGACTGCCCACCCCGTCCACGGGTTGCGGCATGCCGGCAGGTACCACTGCACTGTATGCGCTGACCGCAAGCGCATGAATAAGGCGCTTTTCCTAAACGAGGCTAGGGGATTGCCTTATTCAGTGACTGGGCTCCGCTCTATTGGCTCTCGATCCACTGAATTGCAAAGCGCATCAGCTCGTTGCCGCTACGGATATTCAACTTTTCTTTGATGTTGGCCCGGTGTGCCTCGATGGTCTTGACGCTCCGATTCAGTTTCGCGGCGATTTCGCGGGTACCGAAACCGAGTCCGATCAGATGCAGGACCTCGAATTCCCGAACCGAAAGGCTCGCAATTGGGCCGGCCGGCGTTTTTCTGGGACCCGCCAGGGCTCGCGCCAGGTTTTCATGCATGGCGGCGCTCAAATAAATATTGCCTGCCAGCACTTCGCGGATGGCGCTCACGACATGCTCCGTGGCCTCGAGTTTCATCAGATACCCGTTTGCCCCGGCCCGTAGTGCGCGTTCGGCAAACAGGCTTTCGTCATGCATGCTGAGGACGAGGATTGCCAATTTTGGGTAGCGGTGGCGGAGGGTCTTGACAAGATCCAGGCCGGAGTCCGATTGCAGACTGATGTCCACAATGGCCATGTCGGGCAGGCAGTCCATCGCCGCCAGGGCCTCTTCGGCGCTGCCGACCGCGCAGCAGACGTGCAGATCCTCTTGCAGATTCAGCAAGTGCGTCATCCCCTCCCGGATGATGGGGTGGTCATCCACGATCAGGATTTGAGTCGCGCGGCCTGGGCTAGACGGCTTCCCGTGCATGGTCTGGGCGCTCCGGTATCGGATAGCTGATGGCGACCGTGGTGCCACCCAAAGCATTGCGGGCCACCGTACAAGAGCCGCCCAGAAGACTCGCCCGGTGACGCAGGTTTTGGAGTCCCAGTCCGGAGGCACGCGCCATTTGTTCCGGGCCGACGCCCACCCCGTCGTCACTGATTGAAAGCGTCTGCAAGCCGCCTACGCGCTCCAGGTCGATCCAGATGTGACGGCCTTCGCTATATTTCAGCGCGTTGTTGACTGCTTCCTGTGCCGCACGATACAGGTTGATCTGAGTAGGCTGATCCAGTAAGTCTACATCTGGCTGGATCCGGAGCATGCAGTCTATGCCGTCAAGCGTGCGAGCCGTTTCCGCCAGCCCATGCAGTGCGGCCGCAAGGCCACCATATTCAATGGCGACCGGGTCCAGGCCATGGGCAATCCTGCGGGTCATCAAGGACGACTGCTTCACCAATCCGACGATGGTAGCGGCGTCGGCCGCGGCTGGGTGGCCCTGCGTCTGCAGTTTCTGATTCAAGGCGGCGCAGTACAGACCCAGGCTGGTCAGGTGTTGCCCAAGTCCATCATGCAGTTCCCGGCCAAAGAGTCTTTGCTGCTGATCGCCGATCTGGATCAGTTCTTCTTCCAACAGACGACGTTGCGCGATCTCCTCCTTTAGTTCGCTGTTTGTCTTCTCCAGGTCTTCGGTTCGCTCCTCTACGCGCCGTTCCAATTCGACGTAGGAGGCCTGCAGCAGGCGATGGACGCGCTGCTCCTGAGCACGTGCCGCCACCAGCAGCAGTCCGGTTACCGCCACGACGTTCGCGAATGTGCACCACCTCACGAGGCTATCCACCGGAGAGTTGGCGGCGAAGGGGCCGGTGCCGTGGGTGGTACCCCAGATGGCCACCACTGAGACTATCAAGGTCGCGAGACTGGTGCCCAGGTGATCGAAGCGCAGAGCCGCCCAGATAATGAACGGAAAGATCGCCAAGGCTGCAGGATAGTAGCCGTGTCCGGCAAGTTGCGGGGCACCGAAGATGAGGTAGCTCACCCAGAAGGTCGCAATGGCCAGTCCGCACGCCTCCACGGCCTGCTCCGCCGAGCGGATGGGGTTCGGATACGCGAGCAGGCTGAGCAGGGGCGGAGCCACCACCAGCACGCCCATCATGTCACCGAGCCACCATTTCAGAAAAGCTGCGCCGTACTCGGCGGCCGGCATCAAGCCCCCTCCTAATACGGCGGTCGCACCAATCAGCGCACTCACTGCCGTGCTGAGCACCGCAGCGAGAGCAATGAGGGCTAACACGTCCTTGATGCGGTCGAGGGTGATCTGGAATCGGGCTACGCGGTTCAACAGTATTGCCGCCGTCAAGGCTGCAACTATCGCGCCAACACTAATCACAGCGGCCACTGGCAAGGGCACGCCCACCGACACGTTGGCGAGGAGGGAGCCAATGACGATTCCGGGGGCAACTTCGAAGCCCAGAGCGAGCAGTGCAACAAGGGCGATGCCACTGGAGGGCCACACCAGAGACACTGCGCCGCCCACTATCGCATAAGCAAGTCCTACTTTTGCGCCCGCGTAGTAAGCCAATGCCACAAGCCCGGTGAGCAGGAAGAGTCTAAACCTGGAATCGCCCCGAATAATGGCCATTGTTCGCTTCACCCCCTCATGCGAACGATGCCCAACACGTCCCGGCACAGCCCGCAAGCAGCAATCCTGATGAACCTATCAATATGGCGAATTTGATGCCGGGATTACGCGGGTCACATTCCTCATATCAAGGCGACCAAAACTACTATGAACCCACGTCAGAATTCTTCTGCGCGCCATCGCACATACGAAGGATCATCATGGTAGTAGAGGGCGAGTTCATTCAGGCGGGTGGCCTCCTATTTCGTGAGAGGTCGGATCGTCCCTGCGAGGTCTCGCGTTGCATGACCGCTTGTCGGACCGCACTACCGTTCGATATCGATGGGTGTTCCCTCGCATCGCCCGCCAAAACACAGGTTCGAACTGGCGGAACTCCGTTCGGCCTCCGCCCGGGGCCTATGCTTGATTGGCGCATTCGCACTATATGACCAAGGAGGCGTGTCATGAAACCCGCGCTATGTGTCGCCGTCGTCAGTATGCTGTTCGGGGTCCAACTGGCGCACGCCGCCTGCCCCAACGACGCCGTCTTCCTCATTCTCGGTGATCAGATTCGCGGTTACTCCTTGCGCGCCAACGGAGCGACGGAGCCCTGCCAGGTGCTGCAAGGGCCGCTCACCACCCTCATGACCGCCGGAGCGACGGTGATCGACAAGAAGGACTCCTTTCACGTCGCGCAGTTTCTTACCAACAGCACCGTCGACATCTTTCCGCGAAAGGCCGAGGGCAATGAGGCGCCCAGGCGGTCGTTCATGTTGACGATGACAAATGACCTGCTCAGCATCGCGGTGGATTCCCACCTCAACGACTTCGTCCTGACCGTTCGCCCCACGGAGGCGGGGGTGCTGGTCGCTCCCGCCAACAGCTCCGGGCCTGTAACCAACCCGGTTCACATCACCGATCCGAATATCGTCCAGTACGTGAGCATTGCGATTGACAGCGACGACAATCTGCTGATTGCGGGCTATGACATACGGGGGGCGGCGATCATCGACACGTTTGGCACGCGTCGGAGCATGACCTCGCCTCCGCTTCTGCGCAGCCTCACGGGTAGCAAAACCGGCCTGCTGCCGGGTGCCGGACTTTTTGCAAGGAACAACATGACGATCGCTGTCGATCCGCGTACGGACGAGTTATTCGTCTACAACCAGACCGCGGACGTGACGCAGATCCAGGTGAGCGTTTTCGCCGCCGAGGCGAACGGCGACGTGCCGCCGGTACGGACAATCAGCGGTCCAGCCACGGGAATCACTGGCTCTGGCTTGCCGGGAAACAAGATCGCCATCTCCTCGGACGGGCGGCTCTTTGATGCCGAGCCGAACCTGCGCATTCTCGCGTTCGCGCCGGGGGCAAGGGGCAATGTGGCGCCGTCTCAGGTCATCGAGGACTCCACCCCCGGTCCAGTCACCCTGGGCGGGATCGCGGTCCGGTCGAGAGGAGGCCGGCAACATGATGGAAATGACGATGCTCAAGGAACGGACGAAGCCGGTGGCAGACCTTGACGCGCAGTACCCTTGGCGCGAACTAAAACCGTTCACGCGGGTTTGTCGGACCAATCGGGCGTGCTCGTGTTCCATAGCACTTCGAACAGACTGCACTCGAACGCAAAGAACTCCGCGCTTTGAATGGACAGCGCGTAGTGCTCGGCTCGCGATGAAATGAAGGCCACGGTGTCGTCGTACAGATAGGTCGTGATACCCGCTTCGAAATCCGCGGGCGCAAAGCGGAGTTCGCGGCGATCGCGCGTCGATGTTCGCCACAGATCGCGTGTATCGCCCGGACCGGAGCGGATTATGCGCAGATTGATACCCGCACGGATGCGTCGCACCGCGACGTCCCTGATGACCTCAAAACCCGGCGTCTCAAACAGCTCGCTGTTAGACATCACCGCGCGCAACTCTTTACTCTGACATTCGAGTGTTTCGTTGAGCACAGTCTTGATCCCTTCGATACCCGGGAAATAGCGCACCCGCGGTTTTCCACCCGCTGAGTTGTGAATGGAGCGCAGCCGCGGGAGCACTTCCTGAACGAGCTGACGCTGCGCCTCGATACGCCTGAGCAGCGCGATCGGATCCTGCGGAATGACATAGCTGCGCGCGCCTTTCTGCACGGTCGCGACGAGTCCGTCGGCGAGCAGCCGGTCGAGCACTTCGTATGCATTGGTGCGGCCGATGCCCGCCTTCTGGGCGATCGAAGCGACGGTGGACTCGCCGAGTTCCAGCGAGGCCAGATAGAAGTCGGCCTTGTTTCCGTCGATGCCGGCGGCCTGGAGCATCTCAACAAGGTTCATGTTCGCCAACCTCATGTTCGCCAACCGCTACGCACGGGTGATGGTCGTTACACGTCGATTCGTTCGCTTGGATGGTACAAATAAAATCTTTAATAATCAAATAGATAACAAGTTTATCGCAAGGTCGGAACGTATTTCAAGGACGCGTTTCACGGCCGCGACTAGCATTCATCTCAGTCAATTCGTTGACGCCCGGAGCCGATGAATCACATCGATCCGAAGCGAGGCGAACCGTGGGCCGGTTGAGTGACCCGCTCGTGCGCCTGATCACCCAACCACACTGAAAGGAACCCATCATGAGCAACCCCAAGCTTGAAGTACTGACGCCGCAAAATTCCCAGCTGCTTTTCATCGACCAACAACCGCAGATGGCATTCGGTGTCCAATCCATTGATCGGCAGGTGCTGAAGAACAATGTGGTAGGCCTCGCCAAGGCAGCGAAGGTATTCGGCATTCCCACCACCATTACGTCGGTCGAATCGCAAAGCTTCTCGGGCTTTACCTACCCCGAGCTGCTCGACGTGTTTCCCGGTCAGCCGGTGCTCGAACGCACGTCGATGAACTCCTGGGACGACCAGAAGGTTCGTGACGCGCTGGCTGCGAATGGACGCAAGAAGATCGTGGTTTCCGGCCTGTGGACAGAGGTTTGCAACAACACCTTTGCACTCAGCGCGATGCTGGAAGGCGACTACGAGATCTACATGGTCGAAGACGCCTCGGGTGGCACGTCGAAGGACGGGCATGACTATGCGATGAAGCGCATGATCCAGGCCGGCGTCGTGCCCGTGACGTGGCAACAGGTGATGCTCGAATGGCAGCGTGACTGGGCGCGTCGCGACACGTACGACGCCGTCATGAACGTGGTCAGGGAGCACTCTGGTGCGTACGGGATGGGCGTGGACTACGCGTACACGATGGTGCACAAGGCGCCGCAGCGCGCCAACGGGTCCCACGAGATCGTGCCCGCGGTTCCGGCCAGGTAATCTGGTCACCCACTGCCTCAATTGATGTCATGACTCCGGCCGTGCGGCAAGGTGCCGCCGGCCATCAGGAATCCATACGATATCCAGTTAAGACAGCCCCGATCTGATTCGGCCCGATGGTCGCTTCACGACGCTGAATCGTGCGAACCCGACAGCGAGCGCGATCGCCATCAAGGACGGGAAATTCACGGCCGTTGGCGTCTGACATGAGTACAAACGCGCAAAGGAATCCGCACTGGATCGCTGCGCTGCTCGCGCAGCGCTGGTTGCCGCTGGTGGCGCGCGTGGCGCTCGTCATGGCGACATGCCTTGCCGGTATCAAGCAATCCTCCGGCCGTTCCGGTGTTCAGTAAAACCTCAAAGGACGTTCAATACCATGAGTAATCTTCGCTCCCTGGCAGCGACAGCGCTTGCCGTCATCTGTCTCGCTGCATCGTCAGTCGCGGCGGCTACACCACCAAAAATTCCACAGCCCATTGCAGAGCCGCAGCTCGCTGTGGGGCCGCAATACGACACCACCCATGTCTATGTAGCGCCTGAAGACTTCGACAAATTCACCGATAGTCTTGTCGCAACCTTCGGCGGCCACAAGTCGCAACAGGGCGTCTTTCAGGTGACACCCACGTCGAGCAAGACGATGTCGCAACTCGTTTTCACGCCGGTCGGCACGTTGTCGGTGTTCGGCTTCAAGACGCCTGTTCCGTATCCGTTCGGTAGCGAGCGCACGGGATATCTCGTGACCGACATCGACGCGGCCGTCAAATCGGCCAGGCGGCACCACGCCGACGTCACGGTGGCGACGTTCCCCGATCCGATCGGACGTGACGCGATCGTCTCCTGGCCGGGCGGCGTCAACATGCAGTTGTACTGGCACAATCAGGCGCCGAACTATGGTTCTTTGCAGACGGTGCCCGAGAACCGGGTCTACGTGTCGCCGGAGCGCGCCAATCTATTGATTCGCAACTTCGTGGCTTTTTCGCATGGCAAAGTTCTGTCCGATGATCACAACGCGCCCGCCGTCGAAATTGGCCGGCCGGGAGATACGTACCGGCGTGTGCGGATCGAGTCGGGATTCGGCAAGATGACGGTGCTGGTGACGGACGGCCAGTTGCCATGGCCGTTCGGCCGGGAGATGACGGGCTATGAAGTGACGAATCTCGCCGACACGCTGCAGAAGGCGAAGGCGGCAGGCGTCATGGTGCTGGTCCCGCCGTTCACTTCGGATAAGCGCGAAGCCGCGCTCGTGCAGTTCCCGGGTGGATATATCGCCGAGATTCATGCGGTTACGCAGTAGACGCGGGACGCCGGGGTGATGCGCCATGACGGTCGCGGGGCCGCCCGATGTCATTCCCCAACACGGGAGACGATTGATGAAATCTGAAGACAGCGTGCTCGCCGCCATCGCGGGCTACGTGGACACGCTCAGCTTTGTCGCGCTTTTTGGGCTGTTCACTGCGCACGTCACGGGCAACTTCGTGCTGATCGGCGCCGAAGCGGCAGGTTACGGCCAGGGCGTGTTCATGAAGTTGATGGCGTTCCCCGCATTCATTGCAGGTGTGGCCGTCAGCAGCGTGATTGTGAAGCGCATCGAACCCGCGACGCCCAACCGCGCGGCGTGCGTTCTCTACGTTGTCCAGGCAGCGCTCATGCTGGCCTTTTGCCTCGCGGGTGTCGACGTCTCGCCCGTTGTGCATGTGGACAGCGCGCCCGTCATCGTCTGCGGGATGATCGGCGCAGCGGCAATGGGCGTGCAGAATGCGCACGGCCGGCTTGTCCCGCGTCCCGGTGTGCCCAACACCGTGATGACGGGCAACGTGACGCAGGCCGTGCTCGACTCGATCGACATCCTGTCGCCGCAGATGCCATCCGACGCACGAGCGGTGGCGCGAACGCGTCTTGGGAAGATGTTGCCG
Organism: Paraburkholderia sp. GAS32; assembly: GCF_050434225.1. NCBI lineage: Bacteria > Pseudomonadati > Pseudomonadota > Betaproteobacteria > Burkholderiales > Burkholderiaceae > Paraburkholderia > Paraburkholderia sp. GAS32. Next base: position 38,013 of record NZ_JBNPVS010000015.1, read on the forward strand.
ACGATTCTCGCGTTCGCCGTTGGCGCAATCCTCGGCGCCCTCGCGTATCGGCACACAGGGTTCTGGGCGTTGCTGCTGCCGTTCGTCGTGCTCCTGTGGCTGGCATTGAAGGCCCGCGGCGTATTGCACCCAGCTCGCGACACGGAGACGCCATGACACGTATGTGGCCCAGGCCGTTCGCAGGTACGAACGCGGTGGCGTTCGTTGCCGTTTTGCAAGCGCGAACTATGTCGGCATCGAACTTAAATTTGGATGGTAGTCAAATCGGAAGCGGTCAAACCTTGCAATCCATCGCGACAGACGGCTTATGGCTGGCAAGAAAGCGGTGAATCTCCGCGACCACGGCGGCCCCCTCCCCCACGGCCCCTGCAACGCGCTTGGTCGAACCCGATCGAACATCGCCAATTGCAAACACACCGTCGACACTGGTATGCAATGGCAGCATGGACCTGGTGGCTCCCGTTTCGAGGTCCGTACCCGTCAACACAAATCCTTTCGGATCCAACGACACACTGCACGTGCGCAACCAGTTCGTGTTGGGGTCGGCACCGATAAAAAGGAACACGTGATGCGTCTTCAAGCATTCGAGACCACCATCGTGTCGCCGATAGTAGACAGAATCTAGCCGTTCATCGCCTTCGAAGGCTGTGATCTCAGCGCCTGTATGGATCGTCACGTTCGGCAACGCGGCAATACGCTCGATCAGGTAATGCGACATGCTGTGCTCGACGTCCTGGCCCCTGACGAGGACATGAACGTGGGCAGCATGCGAAGCCAGAAACACAACGGCCTGCCCAGCTGAATTTCCACCGCCAATCAGCAGCACCGGTTCGCCGCGGCAAAGTCGAGCCTCGATCGACGTCGCCCAGTAGTAGACACCGTGACCTTCGAAGCCCGCAAGGCCGCTCACTGCCGGGCGCCGATACTCCGCGCCGCTCGCGATGACCACCGTTCGTGCCGCAATGCGCCGCGAACTGGCAAGCTCGACCTCGAGGGGGTATGCGCTGCAATGCAAGGCCTTCACTTCGACCGGAATCGCGATGTGCGCACCGAATTTCTGCGCCTGGTTAAATGCCCTGCCGGCTAGCGCTTGCCCCGATATACCGGTCGGAAAGCCCAGATAGTTTTCGATGCGCGCACTCGTGCCGGCCTGGCCGCCCGGCGCGTGGCAATCGAAGACGGCCACTGACAAGCCTTCGGATGCCGCATAGACGGCGGCCGCCAGGCCGGCGGGCCCGGCGCCGACGATCGCGACGTCGTAGAGATGCCCGGGATCGAATTCTGGCACGAGTCCCAGACACGACGCGAGCTGCCCCTCGTCCGGATTGCGCAGCACGGTGCCATCCGGGCAGACGACGAGCGGCATGTCATCGCGCCCGGGAGTCATGCGCTCGAGCAATGCGATAGCATCGGCACCGCCTACGTCAAGCGTCATATGCGGGAGAGCATTGCGTTGCAGGAAATGTTGCAGCGCGAGGAGCCGCTCGTTGTCGGGCGGGCCAACGAGCACCGCCCCTTGCCCACGCTCGATTGCAGCGACGCGCCTCAGAATCAGCGCGCGCATGATCCTTTCGCCGAGCTCTGCCTCGCCAATCATCAGCGCACGCAGCTTATCCGGCGAAATCACGAGCGCATTGACGTCTTCAATAACCTCAGCATCGACGAGCCCGGGCTTGCCTGAAAGCATGCCAACGTCGGACGTGAATTCACCCCGCTTTGCCTGAGAGCGCAGCAAACGTCGATGGCCGAGTCCGTCGCGTGCGGTGTATCGAATCGAGCCTGACAACAGGACGAACATGCCTGGACTCATGCCACCCGCGCGATAGAGAAATTCGCCGACGGCGTAGCTGCACATCGCACCGAATCGCCTTATCCGATCCATCTCAGGGTCCGTCAGTACCGGAAATATCTGATTCCAGCGTGAGGTGCTATATGGAGTCTGCGCATCTGCCGAGGTAGAACGATCGGCGCCGTTAGTGTCGGCTTCTGCCTGGTTCTCCTGCCCGCCCGGTGGCGAAGCTGCGTCGCTGTTCATCGTGAACCTCCCAGCAATGCGATCTTTTGGATAACCCACGTAGTCAATGCCATCCAGTAGTACAAGATAGGTTAGCCCTCAACGCGTCGCAAATAGCTAACCTGATCCTGCTCATGTCCGAGCCCTTGTGATACTCGCGACCGGCACACGCGGACTTCCTGGCGCCCCTCGTTGCACTTTCATTGGAAAATCCGTTAATCAGCTAATTAACGAGACGGTCGGAGATGTTGGTTATCGTCGTTCGCTGCTGGCACCTATCATTAAGGCACCGTAGAGAGGATGTTGAGCGCCTGATGTGCATCGCGCACACGGCGCTCGTGATGGAAAGGGAACGACATTCACGCACTGAACGCGTTGGATGGTCGATTTCGGGTTGGGAGGTTCCGTGCCACCGCTACGCGCAATCAATCTGCTCCAGTCGAAGGAAGGTGCCCGTCTCCATGGTCCGGAACTCGACCGCTGGCGCCGCTGGGGGCCTTATCTAAGCGACCGGCAATGGGGCACCGTTCGCGAAGACTACAGCGAATACGGCACCGCATGGGACTACTTTCCGCACGACCATGCGCGCAGCCGCATGTACCGCTGGGGTGAGGACGGCATTGCCGGATTCGGCAACGACCCGCTCGACTGGTGCGTATCGCTCGCCCTCTGGAACGGGCACGATCCGATCATCAAGGACCGGCTCTTCGGGCTGACGAACGCGCAAGGCAATCACGGCGAGGACGTGAAGGAGCTTTACTTCTATCTCGACGGCACGCCGACGCATTCGTACATGAAGATGCTGTACAAGTATCCTCACGACGCGTACCCGTACCAGGATCTGATCGATGAAAATCTGCGGCGCGGCGCCGATCAGCCCGAATATGAAATTCTCGATACGGGCGTGTTCGACGATAACCGCTACTTCGACGTCTGCGTCGAGTATGCGAAGCACACGCCCGACGATATCGTAATGCGCGTTAGCGTCGAAAACCGCGCGGATCAGCGCGCGGCGCTTCATCTGTTGCCGCAATTCTGGGCGCGCAACCGATGGGCGTGGTCGGGCAAGCCCGGCAAGCCGTCGCTCACGCTGGAGCCGAATACTGAGGAAGGCGCGCGCGTCGTCGCGCACAATCCCGCGCTCGGAACGATGATCGTGACGGCGTCGGCGCAACAGCCGATCGAGTGGCTCTTCTGTGAAAACGAAACGAATGTGCGCCGCATTTTCGGCTTCGAAGGAGCGGGACCGTTCAAGGACGGCTTCAATGACTACCTCGTTGACGGCGACGAGCAGGCAATCCGGCGCGACAAGGGCACCCGCGCCGCCGCGCATGTGTATCTACAGTTCGCGCCTCATGAGCGCTCGGTGCTGTATCTGCGCTGGCGTCCAGAATCGTCCCCGGCTGCGGCTTCGAATACCGTGCCGCTCGAGATCAACGAGCTCTTTGCGCGCCGGCAAGCGGAGGCCGACGAATTCTATGCGGCGCTTCAGCACGACATCCCCGACGCCGATGCTCGGCTCGTGCAGCGTCAGGCGCTCGCCGGCATGCTGTGGTCGAAGCAGTACTACCAGTTCGACGTGACGCGCTGGCATGACGGCGACCCCGGCCAACCGAATCCACCGAGAGCACGGAGGCGCGGCCGCAACGCGGACTGGCGGCACATGTGCAATGGCGACGTCGTGTCGATGCCCGACAAGTGGGAGTATCCATGGTACGCGTCGTGGGACCTCGCGTTTCATGCGGTCGCGTTCGCCATGATCGATCCCGACTTCGCGAAGAAGCAATTGCTGCTGCTCGTGAAGGAGCGTTATATGCATCCGAACGGGCAATTGCCCGCCTACGAGTGGGCGTTCGGCGATGCGAATCCGCCCGTTCATGCGTGGGCAACATGGCGTGTGTATGAACTCGACCGCGAGGTGACGGGCATTGGCGATCATGAGTTTCTTGAAGTCATGTTCCACAAGCTGCTGCTCAATTTCTCGTGGTGGGTCAACCGCAAGGACGCCGATGACCGCAACATCTTTCAGGGCGGCTTTCTTGGGCTCGACAATGTCGGCATCTTCGACCGGTCTTCGCCGCTGCCGACTGGCGGCCGCATAGATCAGGCCGATGGCACTGCGTGGATGGCCTCATACGCGCTCGACCTGATGCAGATCGGCCTCGAACTGGCGATGACGAACAGCGCGTACGTCGAAATCGCGGTGAAGTTCTTCGAGCACTTTCTGTATATCGCGGAAGCGGTCAGTTGCAGCGAAGGCTGCAGAACAGGGTTATGGGACGGACAAGACGAATTCTTCTACGACGTACTGCACCTTCCGGACGGTACCCGTGTGCCAATGCGCATTCGTTCAATCGTCGGACTGATTCCTCTGTTCGCCGTTCACGTGCTCGAGGATCGGGTGTACGGTCATCTGCCGGGATTGCGCGAACGGCTGGCGTGGTTTCTCGATCATCGGCCCAATCTGGCAAAGCTGGTCTCGCGCTGGACCGAACCCGGCACGGGCAACACGACGCTGCTGTCGCTGTTGCGCGGACAGCGGATGACAGCGCTGTTGCGCCGCGCGCTCGATGAAAACGAATTTCTCTCCGAGCACGGCGTGCGGGCGCTTTCCCGTGTGCATCGGGATGCACCGTACGTCTTCGACCATGATGGCGTGAGCCTCCGCGTTCAATACCAGCCAGCCGAATCGGACTCGCGTGTTTTTGGCGGCAATTCGAACTGGCGCGGGCCGATCTGGATACCAGTCAACTATCTGCTGATCGAATCGCTGTATGAGTTCTATCGCTACTACGGTGATGAGTTTCGCATCGAATATCCGACGGGATCGGGCAACCGCGCTTCGCTGAGCGGGATCGCCGACGACCTTGCACGGCGAGTCACCACGCTCTTTCTCAAAGACGCACAAGGCGTGCGGCCCGTGATGGCCGCTTATCCGATGCTGCAAGCCGACCCGCGTTCGCAGGATCTCGTCCTGTTCCATGAGTACTTTCACGGCGACACTGGACGCGGGGTCGGCGCTTCGCATCAGACCGGCTGGAGCGGGCTCGTCGCGCTGCTGCTCCAGCCGCGCATGATGAAGCTGTCCCATGTAGCGCCTGATGTTGCGCCCGATGTAGCGCCTGATGTTGCGTCGGTGGCCGAAGACACCGCATCAGCCATGGCTCGGTAGCGATGTGTTAGCGTTCCACCGCGAAACAGGCTGCCTGGCGACGTCGACTATTTCACGAAGGTTCAGGACTACGACGAACAGGACTGGTCGAACAACATCGCAACGCACCAGGCGATCATGCTCGGCGACGTTGCGATTGTTCCGGTTACTTTCGGCTCGAAAGACAAAATCAGCCTGTTGGTGTTTCTCCGCAAGCAAGGCGTCGGCCATCCCGTGCATCTGCTCACTCTCCGCCGTAGAGCGCGTTCAGGCGATCCATCGTGCCGTCCTGCTGGGCGCGCTGCAATTCCTGTTTGACCTCCGCGCGAGTCTTGCCATGGATGGCACCGCTATCGCTACCGCCCACGGACGTACCGCCGACTGCGTCCGACGTCATAGCTGCGTTGCTGTCGGTGGTCGTTTTGGATGTGTCGGTGTTGTCACCCGCATAGGCGAGCGTGGTGCACAACGTCAATGCGGCAATAGGGATCAAAGTCAGAGCTTTCATCATATTCTCCAGCATGGTGCATGACATGCCCGACGCCAATCGAATCACACAGTTTGCGCCGGGATTTCGTGCCGCTTCGAAAAGCATCAAGGGTTCTCGCAAAGACTCGGCACGCTCTTGTAATACCCGGGCAGAATTTCCTTTATTCCCGAGTGATCTCCCTTTTTTGTATCGCGACTTGCCCCGTTCTTTCCCCACTCTTTTGTAGGATATTTACCCATCGGCGCTGTCAAAAGCTTGCGCGACAATCGTCTACAACACACTAGCCGGTCGGTACGTCAAGATCATGCCTCGCCTTTTCAATTCGAAGATTGGCGGCATTCTCAGATTGCTTGCAATCCCGATGGCAATGCTCGCACCGCCGGTCTCGCAAACCCTTTCGGCTGATCAACGTGTCGATCTGACCGCGGGCGCTTTCTGTTCCGCGCGAAACGGTCCCGACTCTCAATTACCCAACGATGTACCTGTCCAGCCGATCCGGCCCCTTCCGGCTGATGGCACGCATAAGGAAGGTGCTATACGGGCCCGCTATCCGACGGATAGAATCCTGAAAAATTTTTGACTACCCATGAAGCTCGGCGTCCACAAACACTCCGTCGCGTGGCTTGGCCTTATCGCCATGTGGCTTGTCGTTTTCGCGCCGCTCGTGAGCCAGTTGCTCGTTGCCTCCCGCGCCGATGAGCCGGTCAGTGCCATCTGTTCGGCAGTCGACAGTGACGCTCCCGCCGCACACCATGCGTCCCCGGACAAGACCGCAGCGTGTGGATACTGCGACTTCCTCGCTCATCATGTAGCCGCTCCGAGTGTCCCTCCGGCCGGCCTCGTTGCAACGCTTTCACTAGCGGATGCGCAAGTATCGGCGCCGCCCCCGTTTGTCCCTCACTCGGCCGCGTTTCCATCCGGCCGGCCTCGCGATCCTCCCGTCCTTTCCTAGTCGTTGTTTCTGTCAGTCGCAGCGTCAGCCTGCTTCGTAATCAGGCCGTCGCGGCAGTCTGTCGTCTCAGGAAAACACGCACGTCCTTCCTCCCGAGGGGGGGGTCGACGAGCGCCCGCATCGAGCGGAGAGGAAACCATGTCTACCAACCCGAACGCGCTATTGCGCTGCACGCTGCCTTTCGTCATGGCCGCGATCTTTCCCGCTGCGGCTCACGCATGCGCCACTTGCGGCTGCTCCTTGAGCACCGATGCAGCGATGGGCTATTCCGCCGCCCCTGGCTGGCGAATCAACATCGAATACAACTTCATCAACCAGAACCAGTTGCGCAGCGGCACCGGTTCAGTGTCGAACACACAACCCGCCAGCATCAATGACGCCGGTGGCAGCCAGGAGGTGGAGCGCCAGACGATCAATCGATACATCAATCTCGGCATCAGCTATAGCCCAAGCGCGAGCTGGAACTTCAGTGCGCTCATTCCTTATATTTACCGTAGCCACACGACATATGGCAACGCGACGACGGACCAGCTCACTCCCGACAACGTGAGCGGCGCAACCAGCAAAGGCCTGGGAGACATCAAGCTGATCGCCAGCTATCAGGGTTTTCTACCTACGCACAATCTTGGATTGCAGCTTGGCGTCAAGTTACCCACGGGGCGGTATGGCGGTCAGAACGTCAACACCGGCGCAACCGTTGGGCACAACCCAGTGTTCTTCTCGAACGGCCCCAATGCGGCCGCAGGCCAGGCGCTCGACACCAGCTTGCAGCCGGGCACCGGCAGTACTGACCTGATTGTAGGGGCCTACTATTACCAGGCGATCAGCCAGAACTTCGACGCGTTCATTAACGGGCAATTCCAGTCCGCAATCGTGGAGAATCTCGATCACCCAGGCGCGACATACCGCCCCGGGAATCTGGCCAGTTTGAGCCTCGGCCTGCGCTACGAGGCGAATCCGAAGTGGGTTCCGCAGTTGCAGATCAACGTTACCCGCAAGAGCCATGACCAGGGCACGCTTGCGGATACTGCGAACACAGCGGGAACCGTCGTCTATCTCAGCCCCGGCATCACCGTCAACGTATGGAAAAACCTGGAGGTGTATGGCTTCGTGCAGCGCGCTATATACAGCAAACTCGACGGTTATCAGTTGTTTCCACGCTGGAGCGGCAACGTGGGGATGAGCTATGCGTTCTGACGAATCGCGAGCGCCACTGGCGCATGACGACCCCGCCTCCTCGATATCGACTGCGCGGCGCGCGTGGTTGCGTGCCGTGCTGGCAGTGTCCCTGGGTGCAGGCGGGTTGGGCCGGCCCTTGGTGGCCCGCGCGGCCACGCTGGCCGTTGGTCAACCTGCTCCGCCTCTAGTCCTTCATACACTGGATGGCCGGAGCATAAGCAGCGCTGATCTGCTCGGCAAAGTGGTTATTCTGACGTTCTGGGCCACCTGGTGCGAGCCGTGCCGTGACGAACTGCCTCTGCTGTCGGCCTATGCCGTGCGCAACGCAAATAGCGGGCTGCAAGTACTCGGGTTCAGTCTGGATGGAGCAGACGATCTGTCAACCGTTCGCGAGGTTGCCGCCGGCCTTAGTTTTCCGGTGGGCCTGCTGGGCAGCGCCTGGGCAGGTGACTACGGGCGCATGTGGCGCATTCCGGTGAGCTTCACGATCGGACGAACGGGTCTCCTCGCGGACAACGGGTGGGACGACAAATCTCCCGTTTGGACATCCGATCGCTTGCAACGCGTTGTCACGCCACTTCTGAGGCAATAGAGGCGTAAATGACGGGTGCGAATTGTGGTGACCGTCTGCTTACGAGCCCACCGGATTTGACCGTTTCGCGCTTCTAAACAGCCAGGACCGACACTGCCTTCGTCACCAGATAACCTTCCATCGCCTCCGGACCGCCTTCCGACCCATAGCCCGAATCCTTCACGCCGCCAAACGGCATTTCCGGCCAGGGCGTGGCAGGCTGGTTGATCCACAGCATGCCGACTTCCATCTGTTGCGACAGCAGATGGACGTTGCGGAACGACTTCGTGAACGCATAACCCGCGAGACCAAACGGCAGACGGTTCGCCTCGGCGATCGCTTCTTCGAGCGTGTCGAAACCGCGGATCGCGGCGATCGGGCCGAACGGCTCGTTGTTGAACACGTCCGATTCGAGCGACACGTTGGTCAGCACGGTCGGCGCGAAGAAGTTGCCTTCCGAGCCCACGCGTTCGCCGCCCGTCTCGACCTTCGCGCCGGTCTTGCGCGCGTCGTCGAGCACCTTGCTCATCGCGGTGAGACGGCGCGCATTGGCGAGCGGTCCGATGGTCGTGCCTTCCGCCAGACCGTCGCCGAGCTTGAGACCTTCAGCATGCTTGACGAGCGCCGCGGCGAATTCTTCGCGGATGCTGTTGTGCACCAGAAAGCGCGTCGGCGAGATGCAGACCTGGCCGGCATTGCGGAACTTCGCGGCACCCGCGGCCTTGATGGCCAGCGCCACGTCGGCGTCTTCGGCCACGATGACAGGCGCATGACCGCCCAGCTCCATCGTCGCGCGCTTCATGTGCGTGCCGGCCAGCGCGGCCAGTTGCTTGCCGACCGGCGTCGAGCCGGTGAACGTGACCTTGCGGATCACCGGATGCGGAATCAGGTAGCTGGAAATCTCCGCCGGATCGCCGAACACGAGGCCGACCGTACCGGCCGGCACGCCGGCTTCGACGAACGCCTGCAGCAGCGCCGCCGGCGACGCCGGGGTTTCTTCCGGCGCCTTGACGAGGAACGAGCAGCCGCACGCGAGCGCCGCGCTCAGCTTGCGCACGACCTGATTGACCGGGAAATTCCACGGCGTGAAGGCCGCCACCGGGCCGATCGGCTCCTTGAGCACGGTTTGCTGCACCGCCAGATTGCGCGGCGGCACGACCCGGCCGTAGACGCGGCGGCCTTCGTCGGCGAACCATTCGATGATGTCCGCCGCGGACAGCACTTCGACGCGCGCCTCGGCGAACGGCTTGCCCTGTTCCTGCGTCATCAGGCGGGCGATGTCCGAAGCACGTTCACGCACCAGGGCCGCGGCCTTGCGCACGGTGGTGGCACGTTCGTTGGCCGGAATCTTGCGCCAGGCTTCGAAGCCGCGCTGCGCGGCGACCAGCGCGCGATCCAGATCGGCGATACCGGCGTGAGCCACCTTGCCGATAGCTTTGCCGGTGGCGGGATTGACGACGTCGAGGGTTTTGCCGCTGGCGGCGTCGCACCACTCGCCGTTGATCAGAAGACGGGTATCTGTATAGCCTGATGTGACCACGTTATGTTCCTGTTAGTTGATGATCACGCGTCGCGCAACGCCAATTCGACATGCCTCAGGCGCCGCACGATACGTTCGACGAACTCCAGCGTCACGTGAGGTAACGCACGCTGATTGGGTGTGATGACGCCGACGGTGAGTGCGTTCACGTTCACGTCGTCGAGCGGTCTCCATACCACGTCACCGCGCGCCAGTTCGTCGAGGAAAGCTAGTTTTGAAAAAAATGAAATACCCCGCCCTGACGCAATCAGCCGCTTGAGCAGCGTCGTCGAGTTGCAGGTGACGCTCGGCTGCAACGACTCCCAGTACTCGGGAAAGTCGGTCGTGACGACGCCCTGGATCGGCGATCGTCCTTCAAGCCGCAGAAACGCGTGATTACGGCATTCGTCGAAGCTGATGCGCTCCGTCTTCGCCAGCGGATGCGACGACGCCATCACCACACCCGGCGGCAACGATACCTCGGTCACGACATCGAGGCCGGCGGGCAGCTTCGTAATGTACGTAATGCCGACGTCATACTCGCCACTCACGAGTCGCGTCGGTACGTCGTGCGGCGGCACCGCGGCGATCGAATAAGTGACAGCCGGATAGGCGTCCGAAAACTCCTCGACGGTCGCCGGCAGAAAATCGACGAACAGCGAATCCATTGCCACGACCGAGACGTGCCCCTTGCGTTCGCCCTTCAGATCGTCAAGTTCGCTGCGCATCAAGTGGAAGTCGTTCAGCGTCGCGCGAATGTGTTGCAGCATGCGCTCGCCGGCCGCGTTCAGCCGGATGCCGTTCGGCAGCCGGTCGAACAGTTCGGTCCCCATCTCGGCTTCGAGCTTCAGGATCTGCCGGTTGACCGCGCTCGACGCGACATAGAGGTTCTGCGCGGCCTTGCGGATCGAACTGCACCGAGCCACTTCGACAAAATACTTCAGGACATTCGCATGCATCGTGTTTTCTCAGTTCATCGGCCGCACCGTCCAGGCGGCGACCACGGGATGATCGCAGGCTACCTTGCCCACGTCACATGCGCCACCCGGGGAACCGAGCGCACTCGCTTCCGGCCCGAAGAAATCCCGGTTCACGGCGGCGAAGATGGCCTCCGATTGCGGGAGTTCTTCATCGTGAAAGATCGCTTCGGTCGGGCACACCGATACACACACCCCACAGTTGATGCACTCCTCAGGGTGGATGTAGAGCGTGCGCCCACCTTCGTAGATACAGTCGACCGGACAGCATTGCACGCACGCCCCGTCTTTGACGTCGATGCACGGCGAAGTGATGACGTAGGCCATCAGCGTCCACTCCAGACCGGTTTGCGCTTCTCCTGGAACGCGCGCACGCCTTCATTCGCGTCCTCGGATTGCAACGCGGCCACCAAGGCGGGCAGTCGCAGTGCCTGGGCGTCCGCAGGCGAGAGTGTGGAGGTGCGTTTGACCACCTGCTTGATCGCCTGCAGCGACAGCGGGGCGCACGCGAGCAGCGCCTGAACCCAGCGCTCGACGGCGGCGTCCAGTTCGGCACGCGGCACGACTTCGTTGACGAGGCCCATCTCGAGTCCCTCGCGTGCCGAAACGCGTCGACCGGTCATCAGCATCGCCATCGCCTGGCGGTACGGGATCTGGCGTTGCAGCAGGGTCATGCCGCCGTCAAGCGGCATGCGCCCGACGAGCGCCTCGGGCAGCCCGAAGCTCGCCTCGTCACACGCGACCACCAGATCGCAACCCAGCACCATTTCGAAGCCGCCACCCAGCGCATAACCGTTGACCCGCGCGATAACCGGCACGTTGAGCGTCTCGCGAAGCGCAATGCCACCAAAGCCGCCTGGCCGTGGCGCCGCCCAGTACTCAAGGCCGCTCACCGACGGATTCTTCAGGTCCGCGCCGACGCAGAACGCGCGCTCGCCTTCGCCCGTCAGAACCACGACCCGCACATCGCGGTTCCGTTCGAGCTCGTTCCACACGCGTTGCAGTTCGGCTTCGGTGGCGAGGTCCACGGCGTTGAGCGCTTCCGGCCGCGCCAGCGTCACCGTGGCAACGTGCTGGTCGATGACAAGACGTACGCTCATACAGCCTCCGTGGCGACCTTGCCGCGCAATTGTTGCAAGACCTCTTCGGTATGCTGGCCGAGGCGCGGCGGCCCACGCCGCAAGCCAACCGGCGCGAGCGAAAGCTCGATCGGGCTGCCGATGAAGCGCACCGGCTGGCCTTCGCCCTCGCCCTCCAGAATCAGCTGGTTATGCAGCGTCTGAGGATCGACCAGCGCTTCACGCAGATCGCGCACCGGTGCACACAGCAGGTCCTGATCTTCGAGGCGTGCGAGCCAGAAGTCGCGCGTGTTGCTTGCAAAGCGCTCCCGGAAAATCCGCTGCAATTCGGTCTTGTGAACGAACTGCTGGTTGAGATTGCAAAAGCGCGCGTCGAGCGACAGGTCGTCGATATCCAGCGCGGCGCAGATGTCGCGCAGCGGATTCGCCTTGAACGCACCGACGAGCACCAGTGCGCCATCCTGGGTATCGAAGACACCCGAGAGCGGCATCGCGGCCCAGTTCACTTCCGAGTCGGCCATCATGATCATGGCGGCTTCCTGCATCTGCATCGCGAGCATCGAGTTGTACAGCGACACGTTGACCTTCTGCCCCTCGCCCGTGCGCTCACGATGCAGCAACGCGAGCAGGATGCCCTGCACCATGTGCATGCCGGCCGAATAGTCGGCGAGCGCAGTCGGGTACACGGAAATCGGCAACGACTCATCAGCGCGGCGCGCCATCACACCGCTCATCGCCTGGGCGAGCACGTCCTGGCCACCCTTGTGCGCATACGGTCCGGTTTCGCCGAAGCCCGTGCCCACCGCGTAGATGATCCGCGGATTCAATCGGCGGCAGTCTTCGTAGCCGACGCCCATACGGTCCATCACGCCCGCGCGGAAATTGCTGACGACCACGTCCGCGTCCGCGATCAGCGCCTTCAGATCAGCCAGTTGCTGCGCGTCGCGCAGGTCGAGCGCCACGCTGCGCTTGTTGCGATTCAGACTGCAGAAGATCGGATTGTCCGCACCGGCCACCGGCTCGAACGTCGAACGGCTCAAGTCGCCCGCGCCCTTTCTCTCGACCTTGATCACGTCGGCGCCGTAATCGGCGAGCATCTGCGTGCAGACCGGACCCATCATGACCTGCGTGAGATCGACTACGCGCACGCCGGCAAGCGGCAGGTCAGTTGTCTTCGCGACGTTGTCGGCGACGCTCATGCGGCCTCCCGCTTCTCGATGTGTGCGGCAAGCGATGGGACGTCGGCGTTGCGGCCGGTCTGGTCGCCCGGATCGGCGCCTTGTGTGCGCAAGGTCTTCTGCAGCGAGTGCACGTCCACGTCGCGCACTCGCACGCCCGCGTCGAGCGCGAGCGCGGCAGCCACACCGGCGGCTTCGCCCATCGCCATGCAAGGCGGAATTTCACGCGACATCTTCTGCGCCTGCGAGGTCGCCGAATAGTGCCGGCCGGCAACCAGCAGGTTGTCGATCTGCTTCGGCAGCAACACACGATACGGCATGTAGTAGTCACGGCCACGCGCGATGCTGTCGTCGAAACGGGTACGCTGCGCGAGGTCGTCCTTCGTCATCACATACTCGCCTTCGAGCAGGCGCGTCTGGCGCACGCCGGTTTGCGGCGCGACATCGATCACGTAACACTGCTCGAACCCGGGCAACTTCTCGCGCACGAAATCGACCACCGCGTGAATGTGCTTCCGGCCCTGTACTTCAGCGCGTGTCAGGTCTTCGGGATTGAGGCCGTCAAGACCGGCCATGTGCGGGCAGTTGCACCACACCACGCCGGGCAACGGTGTCTTCAGCCACCAGTAGCCCCACGAGCCACCGAGAATGCGCTTGATCTGGCGATCGAGTGCCGCGAATGCCTCGGGTTCTTCGGCTTCGAAACGTTCGGCCGCTTCCGTATCGACGCCGCCGAGTCGAAATACCGTCGTCGTGATATAGGTGCCGCCGACATGCGGCACGCCCGCCGACGCAGCAACATCCAGGTCACCCGTCGCGTCGATCACCACGTCGGCGAGGATCGCTTCACGACCGCTCTTCGTCTCGCAGATTACGCCCTTCACCTGACCGTCTTCGACCAGCGTGCGCGAGAACCATGAATGCAAACGCAACTTGATGCCGAGCGATTCCACCATCTCCAGCGCGACGCGCTTCATCCCATCCGGATCGAACGCTGCGGCGAAGCACACGGGGTGAGGCGTCTTCTGGCTGTGAAAGTCGAAGGTGCCCCAACGTCCCCACTTGCGATACGCGGCAGGATCCTCGCCCCACTCGTCCGAGCGCGGGAACGCCGCCAGCTTGCGCGCCGCCATCCGTTCGATGAAGGTCATGCAGACGCCGCGCACCGAAATTTCCTGCAGGTGGTTGTCCCACATGTCGTCGAGCACCAGCACCATGCCGCCGGATGCGAGGCCGCCCAGGTGGTTGTAACGCTCCAGCAGAATCACTTCGGCGCCGTTGCGCGCCGCCCCGATCGCTGCCGACAGGCCTGCGGGACCGCCGCCCACCACCACAACATTTGCCTTGGCCGCAACGCGCACGTCGCGCGCATTTTCCTGAATCAAATCGCTGATCATGTTCACTTGTCTCCTCTGAGAATTCGGGTATTTCGTGTTCGGTTCAATGCGTGCTTTCGGGCTGCCATCTGACCACCAGGCGTTCGATAATCGCGATCACCAGGAAGAACATGCCGGACAGCACAGCGCTCATGATGATTGCCGTGTACAGCAGGGCTGAATCGAAGCTGTAGGTCGCCTGGATGATCATGGCGCCGATACCTTGCGTGGCGCCGATCCATTCGCCGACCACCGCGCCAATTACCGACATCGACGCAGCGATGCGCAATGCGGAGAAGAGATAAGGCAGCGAAGCGTAGAGGCGCAGCTTGAAGAAGATTTCGCGCTTGCTTGCCGACAGGATCTGCATCAGTTCCATCGCCTGCGGGTTCACCGCTTGCAGCCCGCGAACCATATTCACGAGCGTCGGGAAGAAACAGACGATCGCCGCGATCGTGATCTTCGGCTCAAGACCGTTACCCATGATGAGAACGAGAATCGGCGCCTTCGCGACCACCGGAATCGAGTTGATCATCACCGCGACCGGATAGAAGATGTCCTGCAGCGTCTTGTTGTGCACGAAAACGGTGGCGATCAGGATCGCCGCCAGGTTGCCGAGCAGAAAACCTCCCACTGCCTCGATCGCGGTCGGCACCAGGTTCTGCAGCAGCACGTCGCTCTTGTTGAACAGCGTCTCCAGAACCAGGAGCGGCGACGGCGCGATAAACGGCTTCACATGAAAGCCCGCCACCACCGCCCACCACGTGAACAGCAAGCCCGCGACGCCGAGTACCGGCAGGAGGCGCGCGCGCCACAGGCGCTGGCGGCGTTGCGCAAGCCATGCTTGCGCTTCAGGGTCCGCCGCTTGAGACGACAGGTTCAATTGCATTTCGGACGTGGTCATCAGCAGGTCTCCAGTACGCGCCGCAGATAGGCAGCGAGTTCGACGAATTCACGGGTCTCGCGGATATCGAGCGTCCGGTCTTCCGGCAGTCCAACCGGGACGATCTCCTTCACACGCCCAGGATTGGCGGCCAGCATCAGCACGCGCTGGCCGAGAAACGCCGCTTCATAAATGCTGTGGGTGACGAAGAGCGTCGTGAGGCCCATCTCTTTCCAGACGCGACGCAATTCTTCGTTCAGACGGTCACGCGTGATTTCATCGAGCGCGCCAAAAGGCTCGTCCATCAGCAGGACTTTCGGGTCGCTGACGAGCGCACGCGCAATCGCGACACGCTGGCGCATCCCGCCGGACATCTCGTGCGGGTAAGCGTCCTCGCGCCCCTTGAGGCCGACGAGTTCGAGCAGTTCACGCGGTGTCGCCCGGCCTGCACGCGCCTTGCCACCCGCGACTTCGAGCGGCAACTGCACGTTCTGGATCGCCGTGCGCCACGGCAGCAACGCCGCGTCCTGAAACACGAAGCCGATGTCCCGACGCTCACGCGCGACACGGGGCGCCGCGCCAAGCACGCTGATTTCGCCACGGCTCGGCTTGATGAGGTCCGCGACGACTCGCAGGAACGTCGACTTCCCGCAGCCTGAGGGACCGAGGAGCGTGAGGAATTCCCCGGCGGCGACGTCAAGGCTCAAGCCTTCGATCGCGGTGACGCTGCGCCGGTCGGTGAAAAAGCGCACATTGATATTGCGGCAACTGATAGACAGATTGGTGTCTTGCAGCGCGCCGGCAGACGAACCGGACCCGTCCGCGCGCGGCGGATTCATAGTGGCAGCATGCATGGATTACACCTTGAGGCGAGAGGAACGGGTAGCGTTAAGAACGTCCATCGTCATCACGTCATCGACCTTGGGCTGACTTCCCCGGAACTGGCCGAGTTGACCGTACATCGTGATCTGCTCCTCCCAGACCTTCGCGTCCATCGTGCCCCAGCCCTGGGTCTGCGTGGCCTGATCGAACGCGTAGCCCATCAGCGAATCGATCGCGACGCGCTCATCGGCGTGGTTCAGATTCGGATATTCCTTGATGAGCAGATCGACGGCCTGGTCGCGATGCGCATTCGCGTAAAGCCAGCCACGCGCGGTTGCGCGCATGAACCGCGTAACGATGTCGGGATGGTCCTTGAGTGTCGCGGTGTTCGCGTAGTACGGCAGCGCGTAGAGGCGCACGCCGGTGTCCCACAGACGCAGGTCGACGCGATCTGCCCCGAGCGCCTTGAGCGCTGTGGTGTTGGTTTGCCAGCCAGTCACCGCGTCGACCTGGCCACTCAGAAGCGGCATCATGTCGGCGCCGATCGGCACGATGTTGACCTGGCTTTCCGGGATCTTGTTCTTCGCGAGCAGCGCCTTGAGCAGCACCATGCCCGTCGACTGGATACCGATACGCTTGCCGATCATGTCGTGCGGCGTGCGCACAGGATTCTTCTTGAGCGAAAAGAAACTGTAAGGATGCTGCTGCAGCCCGACCGCGATACATTTGATCGGCAAACCTTCTGAGACCGCAAGCATGATCGACGGGCTCGACGAAATCTCTCCGGCTTCGGATCGGCCCGAGGCGACAATCGCGACGCCGTCAATGTTCGGGCCACCCGGCTGGATGTGAAAATCGATGCCTTCCTGCTCGTAATAGCCGAGCCGCTTCGCCGTCACCTCACCGACCTGGTTGCCGCCCGGAATCCAGCCCAGTTGCATGTTGACGGTTGCCCTGTCGCCTGCAAAGGCGCGCACGGAAAGCAGCGCGCCCGTTGCAGCCATGCCGCCCGCCGCGAGTGTCATCCGCAGCAAACGCCGACGTCCGGCATTTTCGATTACTGACATCATCTCCTCCGTTGGTCCTTCCTGGATACAAGGGGCCGGTCGTTTAACGCTGAGTGCTGCCGGTCCAAACGATTATTAAGAGCCAAAAGTGTCCCCGCAAGCATCAATTTTGAAGATGAGTGATGCCGGAATTAGCTCACCCATTCTGCGCAAAACATCAGACAAATTGCACGCGAGCGTGCGCGATTCGCGCACCTCTGAGCCTTCGATGCGCTAAAAATTCGATCACTGGTAGTCAAATTCGGTGCTAGCTGTCGTGAATTTTGTTCCGCAAGAATCGCCAGCAATCGCACCAGATTCGCATCGCCGTACAGGTCGATTACCGAAAGGCAGTGGTCGCGACAGACCTTCACGGCGCGGGAACGCCAGGCTGATCTGTCCATTCACCCGAGAAAGTTGAGACGGTTATCGGAGACACAAAGCCTTCTCTGTGCAATGACTTTGCTTCGTGATCCTAAAAACAATTCAGATTCAAGTATTTGCTTTCACTTTCCCAAAACAAGCCATTTAAAGGAAATCATGAATCGACGCATCTTTGTTCTCGCTTCAATGGCCCTGCTCTGCCAGACGGCATCTGCCCAAAGCAGCGTGACCCTGTACGGGCTGATCTCGACCGGCATCGTCTACGCGAACAATCAGAAAGGGGCCGACAAGCAAGGGCACGCGACGTGGCAATTCGCGAGCGGCCCGATGCAGACGCCTCGCTGGGGGATGAAGGGCGTAGAGGATCTGGGTGGAGGTCTGAAGGCCATCTTCACGCTGGAAGGCGGCTACAGCCTGGCGACTGGCGCACTGTCCCAGGGAGGCCGTGAGTTTGGCAGGCAGGCGTTTGTCGGCTTGTCGTCGGATACCCTCGGAACGGTGACGCTCGGCCGTCAATACGACGAGGCGGTAACTCTGTGTGTATTCTCGTCGGCCTGTCAGTTCGCGGCGTACGGCGCGCACATTGGCGACAGTGATAACGTGTTCGACACGTTCCGGATCAATAACGCGGTCCAGTACAAGAGCATCGACTACAAAGGTCTTCAGTTCGAAGGGCTCTACGGTTTCTCGAATAAGGCGGGCGGCTTCTCCGACAACAATGCCTATAGCGCCGCGGTGCAGTATCGCAACGGGCCGCTATCAGCCGGCCTGGCGTTCCTTCAGGTCAATACGCCGAACGACGCCAATAACACGAACGGCGCGGTGGTCAACGACTATGGCTTCACGTCACCGTTCATCACGAATCCGGCGACCAAAGCGGGCGTCAACAAGCAGAGGATGTTTGGAGCGGGCGGCGCTTACGCGTTCGGGCCGGCGAACCTGTCGCTGCTTTATACCAACGCGCGATTCGACTATCTCGACACGTCGCGCCTGACGCTGCAGAATTTTGAGGTTTCGCTGACTGACTACGTGACGCGGCAACTCATTCTTGGCGCCGCGTATATCTTCACCACAGGGCAATACCACCCGCAGAACAACAGTCCAAAATGGCATCAGGTGAATACCGGCGTGGACTACCTGCTCAGCAAGCGCACCGATCTATTTCTGGTAGGCATCTATCAGAAAGCGGCGGGTGATGCGCAGTACGCGCAGATCTATTCGCTCTCACCGTCCACCACCAAGTCGCAAGTGTCGGCGGTGATCGGACTCCGGCATAAGTGGTAAGCCGTGTGATTTGCCGGCACGACGGCGCAGAACGCCGGATCAAAGGATCCGGCGTTCTTCAGTGGGCTGGCCGGCGATGTCGATGGCCAGCAGGAAATCAACGCTCTACCTTCGACATAACCGCCGTCGTCGGGTCATACCGATAACCCTTCTGCGAAAGTCGCTCGGTCATCGTCGCCCCGATCAGCTTTTGCTGCGTGTCCCGGGATACCAACTCACTATCGGGCTTAAGCCGCTCAAGCTCAGACGAGAGTTTCCGGATGAGCGCCACTTCTCCTGTGCTGCGCGAGTCGATGAACAATAGCTTTTCGTTTGCCGAAGCGAGTCGTTCCTTCAGGTCTTTAGCATGCTCCACCCACTGTTCAGCAATCGTGCGAAGCTCGTTAAAGGCCTTCTCATGCGCTTTGGCCTGAGCCGATATCTGCCGTTGTAACTCGACGACTTCTTCCGCCTTCGCAGAGTCGCCCGCCTGAAGGGCAAGTTGATGGTTGCGTCGCGCTTCTTCCGCGCGAGCCTTCTCGACTTCTCCAAGGCGCTGCGCCAATGTCGCCGCATGCTGTTCGGCGGCCTCTGCCCGCTCCTTCGCGGCAGACGCATCCTGCGAAACCTGAGCCAGTTCAGCGATCGCGGCCGCTTTCGCCTCAGTCATGGCGCTGACCTGCTCCCGCGCCGCCTCGAGTTCCCGGGTGACGCCTTGCAGTTCGTCGTGCTGAATCGACGCTGCCCCGCTCCGCTCTGCGTTTATCCGCCGCTCTGTTTCGAGCGCGATCCGCGCTTCCTCGAGTTCCCGAGTGACGCGCTGCAGTTCGTTCAGCTGGACCGACGCTTCCTCGCCCCGCGCCGCGCTTGTCTGGCGCTCGGCAGCGAGCGCAGTGCGCACCTCATTGAGTTCAGCTTCGATCGCGGCAACCCGCGCGAGGCTCTCGCTCACCTGTGCCGTGGCGGCTTCTGCGCGTGATGAAGCCGCACTGGATTCCTGCGACCATCGTTCCGCTTCGGCGAACTTCGCCTGCTCGGCTTCTGCGAGGCGCTGCTGCAACGTCACCGCATGCTGTTCCGCGAACTCTGCCCGCTTCCTCGCGGCAGACGCGTCGTGCGAGACCTGGACCAGTTCAGCGGTCGCGGCCGCGTTCGCTTCGGTCATGGCGCTGACCTGCTCCTGCGCCGCCTCGAGTTCCCGGGTGACGCGTTGCAGTTCGTCGCGCTGACCCGACGCTTCCTCGCTCCGCACTGCGCTCGCCTGACGCTCTGCTGCAAGCGCGGCATGCGCCTCATCCCGTTCAGCCTCCAGCGCGGCGGCCCGCGCGAGGCTCTCGTTCGCCTGCGCCGTAGCGGCTTCTGCACGCGACGAAGCCGCGCCAGATTCCTGCGCCCATCGATCAGCTTCGGACGACTTCGCCTGCTCGACTTCCGCGAGGCGCTGCTGCAACGTCGCCGCTTGCTGCTCCGCGGCCTCTGCCCGCTCCTTCGCGGCAGACGCATCCTGCGAGACCCGAGCCAGTTCGTCCCTCGCGACAGACGCGTCGTGCGAAACCTGAGCCAGCTCAGCGCTCACAGCCGCCTTCGCCTCAGTCATGGCGCTGACCTGCTCCCGCGCCGCCTCCAGTTCCCGTCCGACGCGCTGCAATTCATCAAACTGAATCAACGCTTCCTCGCTCCGCGCCGCGCTCGTCTGGCGCTCTGCTTCGAGCGCAAAGCGCGCCTCATCCCGCTCAGCCTCGAGTCCAGCAACCCGCGCGAGACTCTCGTTCATCTGCGCCGTGGCCGCTTCTGCGCGCGCCGAAGCCTCGCTAGCCTCATCCAACGCTCTATCCGCTTCGGCCGACTTCGCCTGACAGTCGTAGCCGATCGAGGTAACCTCCTGCCGCGCCTCGTCGAGCTCCTGCTTCATTTGTGCGATCTGATCGTGGTGGCTGGAAGCAGCAGCGGCCAACTCCCCACGCGCGTGACGCTCCTGGTCGAGTTCCGCCTTCGTGTGCTCCAGCGCGGCCTCTTCCACCGACACACGTTGTGCCAGTTCTTCCGCGCGAACCTCGCCAGCGTCAGCACGCGCCGTAGCGGCCGCGAGTTCCGCCGCGAGACGCGCGGACGTATCCTCGGCGGTACTCAGCGCGCTCGTCAGCGCACTATGCCGCTCACGCCCGGCTTCGACTTCCGCCGCTGTCTTCTGATACTCGGCAAGCGCCTCATCCCGTTCCGTGCGGGCAGCATCGAGGTGCTGGTTCACGGCACTCAGGTGCTGACTGACCGCCCGGTCAGCTTCGCCTTGGGCGGCCATCCAGAGCCGCTCAGCGGCACTCGTCATGGTTCCGGCGATATGCTCCGGCAACTCGGCCTGAACCTGCACATGGGGCGTGAGGGGCTGTCGCGCTTCGCGCCAGCGTTGCAAAGCTGCCGCAATGGCAACGATCGAACCGCCAGGAATCTCCGGCCAAATGGTCACTGGAGACACCTTCCGGCCTTCTTCGACCATGCGATCTGCGATTCCGGCGACGAGTTCGTCCGTGATTGTGTCTGCGTCCGTAGACATAAGCGCCTCAAAGCTCATTTTGACCTGACGAAAAATTGAGTCCCCAATACGTTACTCCACCCAGCGATATTCCCGACGAAAGGAATGCGGGTTGGCTCATCCCGCGCGATTCGCCGTTCACTGAAAAAACCGGCAACGCGGTGACTGACGTCATCCGCGCGGTACAGCGTGAGATCGATATTATGGGCGATATCAAGGCGGCATCGGACGAACGGACGCGCGGCGTCAAACCGGCCACTATTTAAGGCGAACTGTTCGACGTCTTTTCTATTTCTTATTCGCCGAGATGCAGCGCGGCGTATTCCAGCTTCCGGTTGTCGGTCGCAAGCGCCTGGTCGCGACACTGCCGGTGGCGCCAGCAATGACGATGAGGGCGTTCATTGATGGCGCCTCCCGCACTTACTTGCCCTGGAGCAGAAGACCCAGCGGGGCGAGCGGGCGAGATCGCTTGTCCACGGCAGCGACCTTGACCTCGATGCCATCGCAGTCGAGGTCGGCTACGCTGACGGGGCGACGTTGGGAACGCTCTTGCGTGATCGCTTAGGGCGGGGAGTGCGCGAGCTTCGCGCAGAGCTCCGCTAATGTACAAAGCCGCATTCGAAAAAATCGGCTGAGCGTCAACGATAGCCGATCACACCCCGGCAAGCAACGCCCCCGCGCCAGGGACGATCGGCTCAAGCTTAAGATGATCCAGCATGCGCCGAACGGTGCATACCGCAGTCGAGACGGTGCGGATTCCCAGCATGTCTTCAATGCGCTGAATCGCCGGCAATGAAGGCATCTGGACGCAAGCGGACGCCACCACGACGTCCGCGCCTTCCGTGTTCAGACCGCGAACGTCGTCGACCAGTTGCATCGGGTCGCGCAGACCGACTTCAAGGTTGTCGGGAATCTCGAAGCAGAGGGAATCGATGACCTCAATGCCTTCGTTCTCGATATAAGCGACGACAAGGTCAGTCAAGGGCCGCATGTATGGCGCCATCAGCGAAATCCGGCGGGCGCCCATGATCTTCAGACCGTCTACCAACGCGCCCGCGGAGGTCATGACGGGCGCAAGACAATGATTGGCGCGCGCAACTTCCAGCAGTTCGCGTTCGGTTTGCCGATGATATCCGGGCCCCATCGCCATGATCGCAACCAGGCACGCCGTGCTCATGACATCGACACGCGCGTCGGCGAGTTCCGCCGCGCAGCGCAGACCTTCCTTGTTCATCGCGACCAGTTCTTCCTTCGTGACCTTGTGCATTCTCATCCGGCTCGAATGGAAAGTGAACCGCTCGGGACGGATCGCTTCACGGGCACGCAGCATGGCGGGAATTTCCGTTTCCATGGTCGTATTCGAGCTTGGAACGATCTGTCCGATACGAAAATTTTGAGGCATCTTTCTCTCCAAATAGAATTAGGTATCCAAATTTATGAACTGACTCAGTCCGGCATGCCCGTGCCACGCGTCTCCGGCAAAAACCACGGAACCACGATACCGATCAGATACACAGAGCCGAGTGCCAACGCAGCTTGAGACACACCACCGAACGATTTGATCATGCTGCCCGCGATGATCGGGAACACCCACGCGATCAGACGCGCAGCATTGAACACGAAGCTAATCGCGGTGGAACGTACGCTGGAACCAAAGAGTTCACATGGGTAGATCGCCATCCAGACATAGGCACAGCCCAAGGTGAAGAAGCCATTGATTGGCGCAACGACCATCATCGCTTCGACGCTTGTCGTCAGCTTGTACGTGACGACCGTTGTGAGCAGTGCACCGACGAAAGTGAGTGACAGGAACGCTCGCCGGCCGATTGCATCCACCACGAAGCCCGCGATCATGTAGGCTGCAATCGCGCCGATGGTGTACGCAATCGATACCTTCGAGCCCCACGACAACGCATCGGGGATGCCTTCGGCTTTAGCGAGCGCTACGGTATAAGTCGGCAGCCAGCTGGAAATGGCCCACCAGCCAACGGTCGTGACGATCGACAGCACGAGCAGAAGCAGCGTGCGGCGCAGCGCTTCGGGTTCGCGGAACAGTTGCGTGAGCGTGAAGGGGCGCTTGTCGGAAGCAGACGCGTCGCCCGCAACCGGCTGGGTGCTCGTCGTGCTCGTCGCGCTCCAGCGTTTTTCGCGCACCGCGCGTTGCCATTTCTCCGACTCGTTGACCCCACGGCGGATGTACAGCACAAAAAGCGCGGGGACTGCGCCAAGCACGAACATCAACCGCCACGTTTCGGCGCCGAGTGGATGCGCCGACGAAAGCGCGTACCACACGACCGCCGCGATCAGCGTGCCCCAGCCGAAGCCCGATTGCAGGAAACCCGCCCCTTTCGCACGCGCCCGCTCAGGCCATGTTTCCGACAGCAGCGCGACGCCCGTGCTCCATTCGCTGCCCATGGCGAGGCCGGTCAGGAAGCGCAGCCCGCACAACACCCAGAAGGTTTGCGAGAATGCGGTCAAACCCGAAAACACCGCATAGAGGAAGACGGACCAGAGCATCATCCGCTTGCGTCCGACATAGTCCGCGAGAATCCCGCCGATCAGACCGCCCGCCCCCCAGCCAAGCAACGTGATGCCGATAACCAGACCTGCGTATGTCGTAGGAGACGCGGCTTGTGCCGGCGACAGCACCGAATGCAGCATCGGCCCAAGCACGACGACGAGTGCCAGTGCCTCATAGCCGTCGAAAATCCAGCCGAGAAAGCTGGCCTTCAGCACACGCCAGTGCATTGCCGTGAGCCCCTCGTACCAGCGCGTTCGCGCGCTCAAGGCCAGTTGTTTGTGTTCCATCTTTCGTCTCCTTCATGTTTTCAACCGAGTTTTCCTGCGTGCCGGCCGTCCACCGGCTTGTGCTTCTGAAAAGGCTGATGGGCCGGCGTCCAGGACAACCGCGCCGCCTCGACATAGAATCGCGAGGCACAGTGCCCGGTCGCACGCCTCAACCGATCGTCCTGCGAGGATTGAGCCCTATGGCACACAGGATGCCGGTCGGCAGGCGGATTGAAAACTTCTCAATGTTCAATAGAGGCATCGCCAACCGCGATGGGTGCCCGCGACCGGATAGCCAACCCGAAGGAGTAAGGATGCGTGTTTCAGCAGAACGGCCGTTGCGCCTCGACATGGAGTCCCTGCGCATTTTTGTGGCCGTCATTGAGGAGGGCAGCATTGCCGCGGCGGCGGCCCGCACGCATATCGTGGCGTCAGCCGTCAGTAAGCGCGTATCGGATCTCGAAGAGGACGCCGGCACGCCGCTGTTGTATCGGCACAGCCGCGGTGTGCAACCTACGCCGGCCGGCGAGGCGCTCTATCATCATGCGAAGCGGCTGAGCGAGCACTTGCAGCAAATTTCGGATGAATTGTCTGAGTATTCGGCGGGATTGAGGGGCCATACCCGGATTTATGTGAACTTTACGGCCATGGTCCAGTATCTGCCGGGTGTGCTGCGCACCTTCCTGCGCACCAATCCGAAGGTGCGGATCGATATGGCCGAGAAGTCGAGCGATGAAGTCGTGCAGGCAATCGCAAGCGGTGTCGCCGATCTCGGCATCTGCGCGGCTACCCGGGACGCTCTCGGCGATCTGCAGTGGCGTCCATACAGCGTCGATAAGCTGGTCGTGATCGTGCCGTCGGATCATCGGCTCGCCGAGCGCGCGAGCGTGACCTTCGCGGAAGTTCTGGAGGACGACTTCGTCAGCATGCCGTATGGCACGTCCATTTCGAAGTTGTGTCGCGCCGCCGCTGAGCGTGCGGGCATGCGGCTTCGCGTGCGCATCGAAGTGACCAGCTTCGAGGGCGTGCGCAACATGGTCAGCGCGGGTCTCGGCATTGGCGTGCTTCCCAAGGGAAGCGTGACGCCTTATATGCAGTCGGTGCCGTTTCGCGTCGTTGAGCTTGATGAACCGTGGTCGCAGCGACCACTGGTCATCATCGCCCGCAACTTTGAGACGCTGCCGCTGCCTGCACGCATGCTGGTCGACCACCTCAACAAGCACCGGGATAACGAGCCATGAGGACTGTCACCAGTCGATGGTGAGCCATCGCGGCTCGCGATGGGTGGCGTCGTTACTTATTGATTTACCTGACGGGCCGGGATTCTTAGCATTCGGGTAGCAGCAACATCAACAACTCACGGAGCGCGCAACATGGACCTGAAACTCCCGATCAAGGTCGCCGTCCTCGACGACTATCAGAACGTCGCGCTGAGCGTGGCAGACTGGTCGCCGCTTAAGGACCTGGCAGACGTGACGGTGTTCAACGATCACGTCGCTGATATCGGGAGCCTGATTCAACGCCTGCTGCCATTCGACGTCGTATGCGTCATGCGAGAACGCACACCGCTGTCCCGCCTGGTCATCGAAAGCCTGCCGAGCCTGAAGCTGATTGCCTCGACCGGCCCGGGGAATGTGTCGATCGATCAGGAGGCGGCTGCCGAACGCGGCATCGAAATTCGTCATACGGGCTATTCGTCCACGCCGACGATCGAGATGACGTGGGCGCTGATTCTCGCGATGGCCCGCAACATTCCTCTCGAGACTCAATCAGTGCGTCAGGGAGGCTGGCAGCTTTCGCTTGGCGAACAACTCGCGGGCAAGACGCTCGGATTGCTTGGCCTTGGCCATATCGGCTCGGCTGTCGGCATCATCGGCCGGGCATTCAGAATGAACGTCATCGCGTGGAGTGAGAACCTCACCGAGGAACGTGCTGCGGAAAAAGGCGTGCAGCGAGTCAGCAAGGATGTGCTGTTCTCCACCGCAGATTTCCTGTCAATCCACTTGCGGTTTAGCGAGCGAACCCGAGCTTTGGTCGGCGCGACGGAACTCGCGCAGATGAAACCCACGAGCCGGCTGATCAATACGTCGAGAGGAGCGATCGTCGACAATGCCGCCCTGCTTCGGGCACTCACGACCGGTCAGATTGCCGGCGCTGCGCTGGACGTGTACGACGTCGAACCGCTCGAGAATCCGCACCCGCTGCGCGAATTGCCCAACGTACTCGCGACGCCTCATATCGGCTATGTGTCGAAGGAACTGTATCGCACCTTCTATGGCGATACGGTGCAGAACATCGTTCGGTGGCTTGATGAAACCGGGCGTTCTGCGCAAGGGTAGCGGTCAACAAGTCACGTAAGTCACGTCTACGGCGGCGGTGTATGTGCCACTGTGTGCTCGCGCGCGCGCACAATATCGAGCGTCTCCTGGTGGAATGTCGCAAGCGACTCGCGGTGCGTGACACTGACTATCGCGGCTTTCGGCAATCGCTCGGTCAACAGGCGATACAGATACGCTTCGTTTTCAGCATCGAGCGCACTCGTCGCTTCGTCGAGAAATACGTAGTCAGGCTTGTGCATCAGCACACGAGCGACTGCTAGCCGCTGTTGCTCGCCGGGAGAAAGAATGCGCCACCAATGGTCAGATTCGTGCAATCGGTCGACGTAGCCTTCGAGCCGGCACAGACGCAGCGCCTCGCAACATTCCTCGTCGCCGAAGTGGGCGGCCGCTGCTGGATAGGTGAGCCCAGCCTTCAGGGTGCCAACCGGCAGGTAGCTCTGCTGCGGGACGAACATCATGCGCGCGTTCACAGGTGCATCGATCGAGCCGTTTCCGAACGGCCAGAGACCCGCCAGCGCGCGCAACAGCGTGCTCTTGCCTGAGCCGGAAGGCCCACGCACGCGCCAGCGCGAACCGGGCTTGACGGCAATGTCGCGCACGCTCGCGAGCGTCTCGCCGTTGGGCAGCGCAAGCGTGAGGGTGTGCGTGGCGAGCTGGCTCTCGTCGACGTAGTGCAGATTGATGCCGCCATGCTCGGTGGCGGGCGACACAGACTCCTTCAGATGAGGTAGCTGCATGACGCGCTTGAACTCGCGCAGACGATTAACGGTGGCGCGCCATTGGACGAGCGTGTCGTAATTGTTGATGAACCACGAGAGCGATCCACTAACCGAACTGAATGCGTCGGCGATTTGCATCAGTGTCCCGAAACTGAACACACCCGCGAAGTAACGGGGCGATGCCACGACGATCGGAAAGATTTCGGCGATCTGAGCGTAGAAATTAAGCACGAAGCTGTAGCGCCGCGTGTACTTCATCACGCGCCACCAGTTTTCGCGAATCCGGCCGAACAGGTCCTGGACGGTCGATTCCTCGGTCCGCATCCCGTCGTAGAACGCAATCTGCTCGGCGTTTTCGCGCAGACGGATCAGGCCAAACCGGAAATCCGCCTCGACGCGCTGCAACTGGTAGTTGATCGACACAAGCGGGTGCCCGACCTTGTTGGTCAGGAGCGAGCCGGCAATCGCATAGACGATGGCTGCCCACAGCATGTAGCCCGGAATCTGGACGGGCGTGCCGCCAATCATGACGGCCAGCGCGCCCGCCGTGCTCCATAGGACGATCGAGAACCAGACGAGTGTTTCGAGTGTCGAGAGCAGGTCGAGTGTGAGCGAAAGTGTGGTGTTGGCGAATGACTCGAGGTCGACGGCGACCCGCTGGTCAGGGTTGTCGGCGAGGCGGTCGCGCTCGATGCGATAGAAGGTGCCGTCGCCCAGCCATTCCTGCAGATAGCGTGTGGTCAGCCACTGGCGCCATCGGAAGCCAAGCATCTGGCGCAGATAGCGGTTATAGACGGAGATCGCGACGAACGCGAACGCAAGCGCGCTGAAAAGCAGCATCAATTGCGGGAATTCATGGACCTTCCTGCCTTCCAGTGCGTTGTAGAAATCACGGTTCCACGTATTCAGGCGGGCGTTGATGCCGACCAGAACCAGGTCCATGACGATGATCGTGATCAGCAGACTCCACGCGGTCTTGCGTTCCTCAGAGACCCAGTACGGTCTGATCAGGCTCCAGGCTGAGACACGGTCCGCTTGCCCGGACGCAGGGCCGGAAGATTGGTCGCTCATGAACGCCCCTTAACGCGCAGTGAATACGGACCGAGTGCACGGGGTGATTGTAGGGTGTGACCTGTCCGGCCGTCGATGCGACTTTAATCTTCGCCAGCCATGGCTTCGATATGATCGATTTCGACATCCGTGACGAAGACCAGTACCCGGCGGGCGCTAGTGCGGGCCCGGTTCGCCGACAAGTCATGGTTACTCGACGGAGCAATGATAAGTCGGGTGTTTATGCTGCTGGCCAAGGCACGGCGTGGCACGCCGATTTCGAGCACGATTTGGCGACCGGAGTATTCGGCGTCAGCTCCGTTTAGTTCGATTGCGTTATATGGCCATAGAGCCGGACCGGGGTCCGGCAGCCACGATAGCGCCCTCCTCTCAACCCTTTGCGAACTCGAGCACCACGCGCGATGGGACATCGCCGTGCGCGAGGCGATGGAACACGCTGTTGATCGCCGAGAGCGGCTGCAACTCGATATCGGCCTTGACCTTGCCGTCAGCGGCGAAGGCAAGCGCTTCGGCCATGTCCCGGCGATTGCCGACAAACGAGCCGCGAATCGTGATGCAGTTCGCCACGACGTCGAACAGGGGTGTCGGAAACTCGCCCGGCGGCAACCCAACCAGCACACAAGTACCGCATTTGCGCGTCATGCCAACGCCTTGCTTGAATGCGGCCAGCGACGGCGCCGTAATCAGTACGCCATGCGCACCGCCCCCAGTGGCCTTTCTGACGGCCGCAATCGCATCGCCGTCTTTGGCGTTGATCATGGCATCGGCGCCAAGGCGTTTGGCATGCGCGAGCTTGCCGTCATCGATGTCGACTGCGCACACATGCAAGCCCATCGCCTTGGCATACTGAATGCCGAGGTGTCCGAGGCCACCGACGCCAGAGACCACGACCCATTCACCTGGGCGCGCCTGAGTCTCCTTGATGCCTTTGTACGAGGTAATCCCGGCACAGATGAGGGGCGCCGCGTCGCGGGCCGCCAGATGGGCTGGGATATGCGCCACATAATTCGGATCGGCGACTATGTATTCGGCGAATCCACCGTTCTTCGTATAACCGCCAAACTGTGCTTCGGCACATACGGGCTCACGCGCCGCGAGGCAAAACTCGCAGTGTCCGCAAGCGGAGTAGAGCCACGGTACGCCGACCCGGTCGCCTTCCTTCACGGCCGTTACACCCGCACCAAGGGCGGCGACGATGCCGATGCCTTCATGGCCCGGTATGAACGGCAATGTGGGCTTTAACGGCCAGTCCCCGTTCGCGGCATGCAAATCAGTGTGGCATACGCCGCACGCTTCGGTCTTCACCAGGATCTGGCCTGGACCGGGCTCGGGAATATCCAGTTCCTTTAGCACCAGTGGCTTGCCGAACTGTTCGACGACGGCAGCTTGCATTTTCGATGTCATGGCTTGTTCCTCGGTTGCGATGAATTCAGCGCACTAGGCAACAGCGGGCAATCCAAGCCCTCTGACCGCTTCACTCATCTTGATGAGCACGGTCTGGGCGTCGCCATAGACCATGTTGCAGTTGTCTGCGTAAAAGAGTTCATTGACGATGCCGGCGTAGCCCTTGCCTTCCCCGCGCTTGATCACAAACACCTGCTTGGCGTGATCGGCGTTGAGAATCGGCATGCCGTAAATGGCCGACGATTTGTCGGTGCGCGCGGCCGGGTTGACCACGTCGTTGGCGCCGATCACTAGCGCAACATCCGTAGTGGCGAACTGGTCGTTGATGTCCTCGAGTTGGAAGATCACGTCGTAGGGCACGCCAGCTTCGGCCAGCAGCACGTCCATCTGGCCCGGCATGCGGCCAGCCACCGGGTGCACCGCAAACTTCACCGACACGCCGCCCGCCTGAAGCAGCTTGACGAATTCGTACAGCTTGCCTTGCCCCTGCGAGACCGCGAGACCGTAACCCGGGACGATAATCACCGAGGCCGCATAGCGCATCGCGATGCCGGCGTCGCCTGGCTGCGTCGGCTTCAGGCTGCCCTTGATCTTGCCCTGCTTGCGCGTGGCGACCTCACCGAAGTTGGTGAAGATTACATTGCTCACGGAACGGTTCATGGCCTTGGCCATCAGCAGTGTCAGCAACATGCCGGCTGCACCGACCACCATGCCGGCGATCATCAGTGCGGGGTTCTGCAACACGTAGCCTTCAATGCCGACCGCGAGGCCGGTAAAGGCGTTAAAGATCGAAATCACCACCGGCATATCGGCACCGCCGATTGGCAGCGTCATCAGAACGCCGAGCGCCAGCGCACAACCGAAGAACAGATAAATCCAGGTCGGCATCGTCAATATCAGCGCGGAGTTGTCCGCGCTTGCGACGACGATGTAGCCGCCAACCACGAAGGTTGCCAGCAACACCAGTCCATTGAACACCTGCTGCCCTTTCACTCGTACGGGCTTGTTGATGACCCCATCGAGTTTGGCCCAGGCGATCAGCGAACCCGACAGGGACACCGCGCCGATCAGCGCGCCTAGCAAGGTCATGATGAGCGCGGGCGCACCCTGCGCCTTGTTGCCGAACAGTTCCACGGCGGCAATCGCGCCGGCCGCGCCGCCACCCATGCCGTTGTAAATCGCCACCATCTGCGGCATGGCGGTCATCGCCACCTTGCGGCCGCCCCACCAGGCCAACCCGCCGCCCAGCGCCAAAGCAACGACAGCGAGCCCCAGGTTGGCCGGCAGGTTGGGCCGGGCCGCCGCGCCGACGTCGAAGGCGTACAGGAAGCTCGCGAGCACGGCCACGGCCATGCCGATACCGGCGACGAAAATGCCCGAAGGCGCCGTAACAGGCGACGACATGCGGTGCAGGCCGTAGAGAAAGAGAAAAGCAGCAGCGAGATCGACCACGCCGATGCCGAGTTGGGGGAGCAGGGTCAACATGGCGGCGTCCTCAATGCTTCTTTGCGTGGATGGACTTCACGGTGCCGGACTTGCTGTGCGCACCGTGCGTGCCGTGCCCGGACGGGTGGCCGCTGGTCTTGAACATCGCGAGCATGCGATCGGTGACGGCATAACCGCCTGCGGCATTGCCCGCGCCGAGCAACACAGCAACGAAGCCGATGACTTGCTCCTGGACCGTACTCGCGTTCAGGAGCGCATAGATGCCGCCCACCACGACAATGCCGTGTACGAAATTCGAGCCCGACATCAACGGGGTATGCAGGATGGCCGGCACGTGTCCGATGATCACCCAGCCGGCGAAAGCGGCCAGCATGAAGACGTCAATCGCGACGAAGCCGGAAATGCTGATCTGGAAGTCCATCACTTAGTCCTTGGTCAGAGCGTGTTCGTGCCGGTGTTAATACAGGCGCTTATGCCGGCGCTCATACCGATGCAAGAGGTTCGGCTTTCGCGGGGGGCTTCTTCGCGGCGGCAACAGGCTTGGCCGCCTCGTCGCTCGCCTCTGCCTTGTTCTCGCCCGCGTGGGTGAGCACCGTTTTGGCGAGGACTTCGTCGCTCCAGTCGATCTCGATGACGTTGTTTTTCATGATCAACGCGAGCAGGTTGTACTGATTCTTCGCATACAGTTCGCTCGCGTCCTCGCCGAGCAGCGAGGGCACGTTCAGCGGCGCGACGATCGTCACGTTGCCGATCCGGGTGGTCTCGCCAGGCCGCGTGTCCTCGCAGTTGCCGCCGCCTTCCGCCGACAGATCGACGATCACCGAGCCCGCTTTCATGCCGGCCACTTGTGCGTGGCTGATGAGTTTGGGCGAGGCCTTACCGGGAATCGCGGCGGTTGTGATGATCAGATCGGCGCTCTGGATGTGCTTCGTCAGCACGTCCGCGACCCTGGTCTTTTCCTCGGCACTGAGCTCACGGGCATAGCCGCCTTTACCGCGCGCATCGATACCGGTATCGACGAAGGTGGCGCCCAGCGAGAGCGCCTGCTCCTGAGTTTCCGGCCGCACGTCATAGCCCTCGACGACGGCCCCAAGGCGATGCGCCGTCGCGATCGCCTCCAGCCCTGCCACACCGAGCCCCATTACCAGAACGTGAGCCGGTCCGATCGAGCCTGCCGCGCTGGTAATCTTGGGCACCACGCGAGCGAGATGGGTAGAGCCGAGTTGCACCGCGTAGTAGCCTGCAAGCGCGGACTGGCTCGATAACGCGTCCATGGATTGGGCGCGCGTAATGCGTGGCACCCGCTCCATCGCGAAGCAGGTGATCTTCTTGTCGAGCAGGCGTTTCACCAGCGCGGGCTCGTTGTGTGCATAGATGAACGAAACGAGGATCGCGCCCTCCTTCATCGCGTTGACCACCTCGAGCGCGGGCGGCTGAACGGCAAGCACGACATCGGCGTCTTTCACCAGCGCCGTGCGATCCGCTATAAAGGCGACGTTCTCGAACGCGGCGTCATCCAGATGAATCGCCGCGCCCGCCCCCGGCTGCATATGCAGCCGGGCACCCAGTTTGACCAGCTTCTGGACCACGGACGGCACGAGCGCCACACGGCGTTCATGGGCCCGGGTCTCCGTCAGAACAGCAACGTTGACATACATGGCGGGCTTTCCTTGTGGAGATCAGGCCGGCGCATCGAGGCGGGCGGTACGGACAAGCTTCGTATTGACGAACTCCTGGATGCCCATGTTGCCGAGCTCACGGCCGTAGCCGGAATCCTTGATGCCGCCAAACGGCAGTTCCGCATCGGACCAGTCGATGTTGTTGATGAACATCATCCCGGTCTCGACCCCGCTCGCCACACGCTTGCCGCGCGCTTCGTCTTTCGTGAAGACCGAACCACCGAGGCCGAAGTCCGAATCGTTGGCTAGCGCGATGGCCGCGGCTTCGTCCTTGACGCGGAAGAACGACACCACCGGACCGAAGAATTCGTCGCGGAAAGCCGGATTGTCCGGTTTGATATCCGTGAGGATCGTCGTTTCCATGAACGAGCCGGGTCGGTCGATGCGTTTGCCGCCCATCACCAGCGTGGCGCCATGTGCCACTGCATCGTCGACCTGCTTGAGCAGTTGAACCAGCGCCGCCTCGGTGGACAAGGGGCCGTGCGTGGTCTTCTCGTCCATCGGATCGCCTGCCTTCAATTCGGAGAGCGCCGTCTTGAACTTCGCAAGAAATTTGTCGGCAATCGAATCGAGAACGATGAATCGCTTCGCCGCGCAACAGGTCTGGCCAGCGTTATACATCCGCCCCCATACAGCCCACGGAACGGTCTTTTCCAGGTCGGCGTCGTCGAGCACGATGAACGCATCGCTGCCGCCTAGCTCCATCGAAGTCTTCTTGAGGTTCTGCCCCGCTCGCGCCGCAATACTTCTGCCGGCCTCGACGCTGCCCGTCAATGCCACACCCTTGATGCGCGGGTCGTCGATGATTCGCTCGGACTGCTCGTGCGAGATCAACAGGTTGGTGTAGGCCCCCTTAGGTGCGCCCGCGTCGAGCAGGAGTTTCTCGAAGGCAATCGCGCATTGCGGTACGCAGCCTGCATGCTTGACCACCAGCACGTTACCCGCCATCAGTTGCGGGCCGGCGACGCGTGCAAGCTGGTAATACGGGAAATTCCACGGCTCCACGCAGAAGAGCACGCCGAATGGACTATTCTCCATGTGCGCCTCACCGACTTTCGGATTCAGTTTGGTCGGTGCCAGGAAAGTTTTCGCGTGCTCGGCGTAATAAGCAAGGATGTCGGCGCTGAACCTGACTTCGCCACGCGCTTCGTCGATGCGCTTACCCATTTCAAGGGTCGCCAGTTTGGCAAATTCATCGACGTTCTTACGCATCAGCGTTGCGGCCTTATCCACGATTTCGGCACGCTGGGCGTAGGTCGTGTGCTTCCATGTCTGGAAACAGGTCTCGGCAGCGGCGATCGACTTTTCAAGCTGCTCATCGGTCAGTTTTTCGAAGCTCTTCAGAACCTTGCCGGTGTTAGGGTTGACGCTTTGATAAGCCATGATTTGTGTTCTCTTTAAATGGGGTTGGGCTTGAGTCCGGTAGTGGAACGTCAAGCATCTGTCGAACACCAGCACATCTTGTGTTCGACATCCTAATTATTTATCTTCGAGTGCTTGCAGCTCGAACCCAGCTTGCGCGTCTGACCTCAGGCGCCCTGCTTCTTCATCGCGGCCTTCGACTCTTTCACGTCCTGGTCAGTCCTTGGACCGAAATCACGCAAAATGATCTGTCTTGCCGCGCCATTGCATAGCAGCGACTGCCTCCGCCATGAGCGCGGCGGAAAGAAATAGTGTTTTCGGATTGTGAGCATGATGGCCACTCCTTGCTGGAGGGGGCGGCCCGGGCGAGCGATCAAAGAAAATCATACTGCGCGAGGGTGTTTCGAGCGCTTTTGGATGAGAGACGCAAGGCGCGTGCAACCACGGTGCGCTTAACCTCGGTGGAGGTCGGTACGGTGCCGTACAAGTGCGGACCCGGCCCCAATGAGCACGAAACAAAGTCTCAATGTCCGTCGCGGTACCGTTCAGGACGGTTCGCCCGCTCCCGAACCTCCGGGTGCTGTTGCCGGCGCAGTCAGGTCTTCGTCAAAAGACGGGTGTGCCATCTCTTTGCCAGCCGGCACGCGGCCTGATTCGGCAATGTCAACCCGCAGACTGCCTTGATTGTTCCAATACGCCCAGGTGGCGTCGTTGGCAAAGCAATACAGGTAACCCGAGTAAGGAGCCTTGATCTCCATCTCTCTGCCGATTCTGAAGTAGAAGGGTTGAGGTGACACGCCTGCTTCGCTCGGCTCCCCTGGGTAAGAGATGGCACCGCAGAGTTCGAACCAGTTCGCTCCCCTGACCCGCTTGGACCATGCGAACAGGCGCTGCATCCAGTTGCCTGGCGTGCCCTCCGCACCCGATGCGATGTCCCCATCCAGCCATGTTTGACCTTCAGGCACCTTGAACCGGTAGCTCACCCCTTCCTTCATGAAAATACCGGTCCAGTTCCACAGCGTGCTGGCGAAAACCCGCACCTGGACCCCGGCCGCAGGCTCTATATTCGGTCGATAGGGAGCCTGAAAGATTGGCGGACTGGCCTGCCGTGCCAATGCCAGATCCGATATCGATTCGGAGCATATTCGTGAATCCTTCGCCAGATAGGGAAAGGACCGGGGACGAAATCCGATCCTCCTGTAAAAGCCTGTGAGTGAGTTGTGAAGGACGCCATGCACCGCCGACAACTGGCCCGCATCGGCTATCTGGTCCAACATCTCCGATTCAAACACCGCACCGCACTGCGCAGCCTCGGCAATCATCCATTTGAGTGTGGCATCAGAAAGCCCGGTCTCCTTGTAGCCGCCCCCAACGTCGGCGTGCACGCCAGGGAACCACACTTGCGTCACGCGCACCGGGTCGCAGCCATCCGCATCCGTCCACAACGTTGGCAAGAAGGTGTTCCGCTGCTCATCAATGGCGAGGCCTTGCACCGCGCGTTCGACTTCCGGCGAAAGCCTCGTGTCATGAAATTCGAGGCGCTGTCTCCCGAAGCCGAACATGTTCGCAATTTCAGGAATGCCGAGAGCGCCCACCGTCTCCCAAACGCCCAGGAAGCGAATGGGAGGCGGCTTGCCATTCTCGATGCAGAACCGTTCCTGCAGGCTGATGTTTTCCGGCATTGCTGGATCAAGCCGGTACAGGTTCCATGCCTGCTTGACTAGCGCCCAGCTTGCCTCGCGAGGAAGTCCGCAACGGTGGAGCATGCCCACCAGGCTTCGCGCCGTGAACGCACCACGCGAAAAGCCAATGACAAAGATTTCAGAACCTTCCTCGTAGTGGTCGGACAGCCACTTGTACGCGGTTCGAATGTCTCGCGAGAGGCCTAATCCCAGCGCACCGTCTACGATACGACGAACTCGCCCTTCATTAGCGCCAATGCCGACGTGGTAGTACCGGAGTTGCTCGACGCCATCGTCACCGTGGTCACTCAACGCGTTGAAAAAGCGAACGACATTGGTTGGAACAGGCACCCCCTGAAACTCGTCGCTATCCGAGTTCCATGTGCCGTCGCAGCAAACGAAAAGTCTCTTCATGTTTGCGGGTTCTACCTCATATTTCGACGCGCGAGCCCAGCTCGATCACCCGGTTTGAACTCAGCTTGAAATAAGCCGCAGGGTTACCGATATTGTGCGCCATTACGCTGAACACTCGTTCGCGCCACACCGGCATGCCCTTGCCTCCGGTCGCCACCACGGTGGCATGACTGAGGAAATAGGACACCTGCGCCGGATCGACTACCAGGCCCTTCGGCTCGCAGTCGCGCAGCGCTTGCGGCAGGCTGGCCTCGTCCTTGAAGCCGTAGGTCACGAGGATGCTGTGGCAGTTGTGGCCCAGCGGCGTGATCGCCACGCGCTGCTCGCGCGGCACATAGGGCACATCCAGGTTGGTCACGTGCACGAACAGCACACGCTCGTGCAGCACGTGGTTATGCGCCAGGTTGTTGATCAGCGCGTGCGGCACGGTGCTGGGGTTGATGGTCAGGAACGCGGCGGTGCCGGGCACGCGTATCGTTGCCTTCGCGAACAGGCTGTCCAGGTACCTGGCCAGCGGCAGCGCGCCGGCATGGACGGTGGCCTCTTCGACCATCAGCTCACGGCCGCGGTGCCAGGTGGACATGATGGTGAACATGATGGCGCCCAGCAGCAACGGGAACCATCCGCCATCCACGAACTTGAGCAGGTTGGCCGAGAAGAACGTGAAGTCGATGACGAAGAAGAAGCCGGTGGCCAGCACGCACAGCAACCAGTTGTAGTGCCAGGCATAGCGCACGACGTAGAACGTGAGGAAGGTGGTGATCATCATGGTGCCCGTTACGGCGATACCGTAGGCCGAGCCCAACGCCGTGGAGGAACCGAAGCCCAGCACCGCCCCCACCACCGCGATCAGCAGCATCCAGTTGATGGCGGGCACGTAGATCTGGCCGACCTCGCGTTCGGAGGTGTAGACGATGCCCATGCGCGGCATGAAGCCGAGTTGCATGGCCTGCTTGGTCATGGAAAACGCGCCGCTGATCACGGCCTGCGACGCGATCACAGTCGCCACCGTGGCCAGCAGCACCATCGGGAACAGCGCCATCGACGGGAAGAGGTGGAAGAAGGGGTTGTCCACGGCCTTGGGGTCCGACAACAGCAGCGCGCCCTGGCCCAGGTAGTTGAGCGCCAGCGCGGGTAGCACGAGTGCGAACCACGACAGGCGGATCGGCGGCGCGCCGAAGTGGCCCATGTCGGCATACAGCGCCTCGGCGCCGGTCAGCGCCAGCACCACCGCGCCGAGCGAGACAAAGGCTCGCCAGCCGTTGCGCACCAGGAATTCGAGACCCACGAACGGGTTGAAAGCGGCCAGGATGCCCGGCGCGCGGCCGATGGTAAGCAGACCCGACACCGCAATCACGCCGAACCACAGCACCATCACCGGCCCGAACACCGCGCCGATGCCGGCCGTGCCGCGCCGCTGCACCAGGAACAAGGCGATCAGCACGACTAGCGCGATCGACACCACGAAGGGCTTAAGTTGCGGCTCCGCCACTTCCAGCCCTTCCACCGCGCTGAGCACCGAGATGGCCGGCGTGATGACGCCGTCGCCGTAGAACAGCGCCGCGCCGAACACGCCGGCGAGCAGCAGCCCGTGGCGCAGGCGGGGCCGGTTCATTACCGAACTGGAAGCCAGCGCCAGCAGCGCCATAATGCCGCCCTCGCCGTGGTTGTGGGCACGCATGATCAGCGTCACGTACTTCAGCGTCACCACGATGATCAGCGACCAGATGATGAGCGACACCACGCCCAGCACATTGAAGCGGTTGAGCACCAGCCCGTGACCCGAGTCGAATACCGTGCTCATGGTGTAGAGCGGACTGGTGCCGATGTCGCCGAACACGATGCCGATGGCGGCCAGCGCCAGTTTGGCCATCGACCCGTGGCTGGTTTCAGCGACGTGGCCGGCAGGGGTGCCCGGTTGTTGGCCTGAAGACGATTCCATGAATGGCTCCTTCTCAGTGGGTGGGGCCCCCGGCCAGCGAACGGTGCGCCGGCGCTCAAGCGCCTGGCGGCCCGTCTGGTCACGCTGATCCTCCTGCAATGGGCCGATCAGCGGACGGCCTGTCGATGACAGCGTACAGAAGAAAGGGCGCGGTTCAAAGCCAGGCATCCCCTTAGGATCACCCATCAGAACCGGTTCGCCTCAGTTGGTCTCCGGGTCTTCATCCATGATGAGCAGAAACAGTGTCGCCTGAGAGGAGATGTTCAGCTTCTTGTAAAGATTGCGTCGGTGAACTTTGGCGGTAGCAGGTGACACGCCAAGCAGCCTTGCCATATTCTTGGTCGAATGTCCGGCAAGAATCATCAGCGCGATTTCGATTTCGCGGTTGGTCAGCGACGCATTGGAGCGCTTGCGCAACGCCTGTTCGAAGTGAAGGCGTCGATCACCTCCCGCGGGTGAACTCACCGGCGGGGGAAGCACGGCTGTTTGCGCCGCCAAGGCATGGCACATCAACGGAAGCAACCATGCGCCGTAAAGACAGAGGGTTCCGATTTCAGTCGAGCTAAAGCGGCGTTCACTGCCCATCGATACAGACAGCGTTCCACCCGCGGGCAGCGGGGCTAACAACTGCACCTCATCTTCCAGCACGTTCACCGAAAAATAGCGGCGAAAATATTCGGTTTCCCGGAAGTGATCGGGTGCGACTTCGTCGAGACAATACACGCCCGGACTGATCCCGCCCAGGCTGAATTGATAGAAAGGGTCCAGCAAATAGACGCTGTTCAAATACCCCTTGAACAGTTCGTCGTTCGGCGTGCGCGACTGGATCTCCGCAATCAACTGGGGTTTCCCGTTGGGCCAGAAGATCACCACCACCCAGTTGTCAAAGTGGACCACTTTGCGCAACAGGTCGATCAGCGCATGCCAGAACTGTTTGTCGTCGAGCTTCTCGACCAGACGTCCAAGCCGCTGATGAAAGGCAACGTCCGATACATCAAGCTGCATGTCAGTTTCCCCCACTACCCCTTAAAGGGTAGGTCGTCCCATCGTTCTAGCCCTTCGGCCTGATTTTCACGCGTCGTTCCCCACCCTACCATCTCTGTACCCCGTCGCATGCGTGTCGGCAGGCTTGCTCGCAGCGAGCAACACAGGAGAAAAGTATGGGTATCAGAGACATCGGCGTTCGAGTTGGCCACGGCACGCCCGGTCCGTTTAACAGCATCACCGACGTGCAAGGCGTGAGAGTCGGTCATCGTACCCTGGTCGAAAACCGCGCAGAAGCTTCGATTCGAACCGGCGTGACGATCATCGAACCACGCGCCGGCATGGCACGGCTCGATCCATGTTTTGCCGGCTGTCATGTGCTCAACGGAAACGGCGATGCCACCGGCCTGGAATGGATCCGCGAATCAGGCTTGCTGACTACGCCTATCGCCTACACCAACACGCACAGCGTCGGCGTGGTTCGCGACGCATTGGTCGCCGCCGAACGCGCATGCGTCGGCGATAGCCAGTACTGGTGCATGCCGGTGGTGCTGGAAACTTTCGATGGGGTGCTGAGCGACATCTGGGGGCAGCATGTCACCGCCGCGCACGTTCACGAGGCGCAAGCCGACGCTCGCAGTGGACCGGTGGCCGAGGGCTCGGTTGGCGGCGGTACCGGCATGATTTGTCATGAGTTCAAAGGCGGCATTGGAACAGCCTCGCGCAGGCTCGCGGCAGAGGACGGTGGCTGGACCGTCGGCGCGCTGGTCCAGGCGAACTACGGTCGTCGCGATGCGCTGCGCGTGGCCGGCTATCCGGTTGGCGAGGTGCTGCGAGATCTGCCGTCGCCATTCGACAGACGTCGGGCGGGTGTCCCCGGAATGGGATCGATCGTGGTGACGCTTGCGACCGACGCGCCGCTTCTTCCGCATCAGTGCGAGCAGATTGCACGGCGCGCGAGTATCGGATTAGCCCGCGTGGGCGGCGGCACCGAATACTCCAGTGGCGACATCTTCATTGCCTTCTCGGTGGGTAACCGCGGCA
Source organism: Paraburkholderia sp. GAS32 (assembly GCF_050434225.1). Taxonomy (NCBI): domain Bacteria; kingdom Pseudomonadati; phylum Pseudomonadota; class Betaproteobacteria; order Burkholderiales; family Burkholderiaceae; genus Paraburkholderia; species Paraburkholderia sp. GAS32. Next base: position 78,300 of record NZ_JBNPVS010000015.1, read on the forward strand.
TACCGCCGGCGGATTACGGCAAGGCAATCGAGCCTGTCATCAGCGTGCGCAGCGTCATTCACGATTTCATTTCTCCGCTATTCGTCGCGGCTGCGGAAGCGGTCGAAGAAGCCATTCTCAACGCCCTCGTTGCTGCTGAAGATATGGACGGCCAAGGCGTTCATGTCCCCGCGCTCGGCGCCGCACGTTTGCTGAAAGCACTGGAACACGTTGGTTGGCGCCGCGACCGCCCGATTACTGACTGACGCTTCTTCCCCCTCGCATGGGTTCCTTCATTAAAACAGAAAGGCCGCTATGACACCCCGCCATCTCATCACTGTCGTCACTGGACTCCTCGCAGTTGCGGGGACGCTGGCTGCGACCGCAAACCATGCTCAAGCCGAAGAGCTGAATGTCTACAACTGGTCGGACAATATCGCCGACGACACCGTCTCTGGGTTCGAAAAGGAAACCGGCATTCACACGCGATACGACGTCTATGACGGCGACGACACCTTGCAGGCAAAGTTGCTAAGCGGATCATCGGGCTATGACGTTGTAGTGCCGTCATCCAGCTATGCCGGCAAGCAGATCGAAGCAGGTGTCTATCGGAAACTCGACAAGACCAAGATTCCAAACCTGGCCAATCTGGATCCCGTGCTCATGAAGATGCTTGCGTCGGCCGATCCGGGCAATCAATACACCGTGCCATGGTCATGGGGCACGGACGGCATCGGTTACAACGTCACGAAAGTGACGCAGATATTAGGCAAGGACGCACCCTACGATAGTTGGGACCTGCTGTTCGATCCGCAATACGTTTCGAAGCTGAAAACCTGCGGCGTTTCCGTGCTCGACTCCGCGGAGGACGCATTCTCGGTTGGGTTGATCTACCTGCATAAGGATCCCAACAGTAAGAACCCCGCCGATTATCAGGAAGTGTTCAAGCTGCTCAAAACGATTCGCCCGTACATCACCCAGTTCAATTCTTCCGGCTACATCAACGATCTCGCCAATAACGATGTCTGCATCGCGCTAGCGTGGTCGGGCGACGTCGGGATCGCGAAGCGGCGTGCAGAAGAGGCCCATCGCGCCTATGAGATTCGCTACGTCATTCCTAAGGGCGATGGAGTGTTGTGGTTCGATCTGATGGGTGTTCCTAAAGATGCGCCACACCCGGAAGCTGCAATGCAATGGATCAATTACATCCTTCAGCCCAAGGTTAGCGCGGCGATCACCAATCAGGTTTTCTATCCGAACGCTAACGCTTCGGCCCGTGCTTTTGTGAAGCCGGCGATCCTCGAGAATGAAGCGGTTTATCCTCGCGGAGAAAAGATGAAATCGCTCACGCTGTCATTGCCTTTGCCGGCCGATATCTTGCGCCTTGAAAACAGGCTGTGGACACAGCTTAAGGCCGGGCGCTGAGGTTGGGGCGGATCGACGTATTGCGTCAGCGTTGGATTGGCCGGCCGACATCGGGATCCTGTTAGTTCCTTTCATAGGATGACGTCACCACTTCAACAGAACGGGAAATGGTCAGATAGTCGCGGTGACAATCACGGAGGTTTCACTATGCGTATCTTTCTGACGGGCGCGACGGGCTTCATCGGTGCGGCCATCATTCCCGAACTTATCAACGCGGGTCATCATGTGATCGGCATGACGCGTTCGGACGCGGGAGCGCAAGCGCTTATCGATGCAGGTGCGGAAGTGCATCGCGGAACCCTGGAGGACCCGGAGAGCCTGCGCAGCGGCGCCGCAAAAGCAGATGCCGTCATTCACACGGCATTCGATCACGATTTCTCTAGATTCGTGGAGAACTGCGAAAAGGACAAGCGAGCGATCGCGGCACTCGGTTCGGTGCTCGCCGGCTCCGACCGTCCTCTGATCATCACCTCCGGGACCGGCATGGGCAGCGGCGAGCATGGTCAACCGGCGACCGAAGATGTCTTTAATATCAGCCATCCCAATCCGCGGATTGCGTCCGAGATGGCGGGGAATGCTCTCCTGGAGGCAGGTGTCAACGTGTCAGTGGTGCGTCTACCTCAGGTTCACAACCCGTTCAAGCAGGGTCTCATCTCGCCGCTCGTTGCTATCGCTCGGGAGAAAGGCGTCTGCGCCTTCGTGGGCGAGGGCCGTAACCGCTGGCCGGCTGGCCATCTCTCCGATGTGGCGCGTCTCTATCGGCTCGCCGTAGAAAAGCGCCAACAGGGGGCTCGATATCATGCGGTCGGCGAAGAAGGGGTCAGTAGCCGCGAAATCGCCGAGGCGCTTGGTCGGGGTCTGAACTTGCCCGTCGTTTCGATTGGCCCGGATGAAGCGGCGTCGCATTTTGGATGGATGGCAATGTTCGTCGGATTGGATATGCCGGCCTCGAGTGTTCAGACACAAGCCCGGTTGAACTGGCATCCAACCGGACCGACGCTCATCGCCGACCTCAACGAAGCGCGGTATGTCTAGTCACCTTTGTTGATCGGCACGAAGCGAAGCGGAATCGATCTACGTCGGGGCGTTAACGCTCATTGAAGCGATTAGCCCCCGGCGCGCTTCGCGCTGTAGCCGTACTTCTTGAGCGCTTCGATGACCCGCTCGCAATGGTCACCCTGCACTTCGATCACGCCATCCTTGACCGTTCCACCAGAACCGCAGGCTGTGCGCAATTGCTTGCCTAATGAGGCCAAGGCGAGAGGATCGAGCGCTAAGCCTTTAACGATCGTCACGCTTTTCCCGCCACGGCCCTTGGTCTCGCGTGACACTCGCACCACGCCATCGCCTACCGGTAATGTCTTGGCAACTGTCTTGCAGATACATTCCGCGATCACCTGCCTGCATTCGGGACACATCTGTCCGCCGTCGGTCGAATAGACAAGGCCGCCTTTTGAACTACGTTTCATGATTGGATTGCTCAAAGATATTACTTGGCTGCGAAACGCCGGCTCGATTGCGAGTGCGCAGGAATTGCCTGCATTGCTCGACGCCCAGCATCCGCAAACATCTCACGCAGCCGTTGTCGTTCGTTGTCTGTGAGATGTAAAGCCGCTGCCGGCATCGCGAGCACCAATTGCAGCGTCAGGTCACCGCGCGAGCCGTTGCGGTCGGTGAGTCCATGTCCGCGTAGACGGATCGTGCTGCCCTGTTGCGCGTTCGGCGGAATCGTCATCTGGTGCGCACGGCCCAGAATCTGCGCTTCGAAGTTACCGCCGAGCGTGGCGGTCACGAAATCAACCTGAATCTCGCTGGCCAGATTCAAACCGTCTCGACGAAAGGCCGCGCTGCAGACAATCACGACCGAGAAGATCGCGTCGCCGGGCGGACCGCCATTCGGCCCGGGATGGCCGCCACCTTCGACGACAAGGCGCTGGCCATCCCACACACCCGCTGGAACCTTCACCGCCTCGGACTTCCGAAATGTTCTGATACCCGTGCCGAGACACGCTTGACACCGCTCACTCGCTGGCGGGCGACCGGTTCCCCCACAGGCGACGCAGTGCGTGCCCGAGGCCGACAGACCGCTGCCGTAGCAGCTCGCGCACTGGGCGCCCCTTTCCTGACATGGATGACACGGTCCCTTCACCGAATAGCTCGCTTCGACCTCGCCGCCGTGAATCGCTGCTTCGAGCGGCACGAAAAGTTCGATCAGACAGTTCGCACCGCGCATGGGAGGCGGGCTGCGGTGTTCGCGTGAGTGGGCTGGCTTGTCGCGGTGCTCAGTCGATGCCGCCACCGGACTGGACACGGGCGGTTCACGCTTGCCGGTCAGAATCTCAAACGCCTCCTGAATGCGCTTGAACACCGGTTCGACTGTCGATTCGGCCCCCTTGTTGCGATCGGGGTGGTACTTCGCTCTTAGCCGTCGATACGCGCGCTTGACGTCTGCCGGCAACTTCAGCCGCCTATAGTATTCATCAAGACTCACGCATTTCCCCCGCATTTCTTTCCGTACGCGCAAGTCTATCAAGACGCGGTGAAAGGACTGCCAGTTGTCGAAACGTCACCTCATCTGCCGCTTTCAGCCGCTGGACCTGCGGCCTTTGTCTTCGCCCGCACCTTACAAAGTAATAACTTGAAAGCCTAAAAGTACGGCGAATTTACGTGTAAACGATAATTTGTCTGAAGAATGTATTGTGGCTGCCGTTAACTGAATACATGGAGCACTTGCCGCATCCCCGGACGGCATTGCCGACTATCCGGCGACGCGCGAGCGTCGTTGGATCTATTTCTTTGTTCCAATTTTTTTCACGTTGACGAAGCAAGCTATGAATATCGGCAATATGAAACTCGGCGCCAAACTCATCAGCGCCTTTATCCTCGTATCAGTCATCAGTGCCATCGTCAGCGTGATCGGTGTCCGCAGCATGGGACAGATCAGCGCAAACGCAGACACGACCTATCGAATGGATCTCGTGGGGCTTAACCAGATCCAGCAAGCGAACGCCGATGTGCTGAGAGTCGGCACATATCTACGCAACGCCATTCTGGCTTCCACTGCCGAGCAGCGGACCGCTTCGCTAGCCCAGGCCGAAAAAACCCTGGCCTCGGCGCGCGAGCACCTCAATCAAGCCGAGCCCCTCGTCTACACCGACAAAGGGAAAGCGACCTTCGCCGATCTCGATCAGGGCTGGCACGACTACATACAGGCCTTCGATGAAATGAAAGGCCGGATTAACGCCGCCGGGCTACAGGATCAAGCTGCCCTGACTGCCTATCTGTTGGGCGAATACCATGAGAAGGGTTTCAAGACCCTGGTCCTGATGGGCACTCTGGTTAATGTGAAACAGAGCGACGCCCAAGCGACGGCCGGATCTAACGACAAGGTGTACGAGGACGGCCGCAATCGGATGCTCGTTCTGGTGGTCTTCTCCGTGTTGATCGGTTGGGGAATCGGCGTCTGGATGGCGCGCAGTCTGACACGGCAACTGGGCACTGAGCCGGCGACAGCCGCCAACCTCGCCAGAAGCGTGGCAGCGGGCGATCTCAGCGTAAGCATCGATCTCCGGCCCGGCGATACGAACAGCCTCATGGCATCGCTGAAGGCCATGCGCGATGCCCTGTCGCAAGTCGTGGCGGAAGTCCGCGAGAACGCCGAAGGGGTGGCGACGGCGAGTGCGCAGATCGCACAAGGGAATCTGGACCTGTCGAGCCGCACAGAAGAGCAGGCAGCATCGCTCGAAGAAACCGCCTCGAGCATCGAGGAACTGACCGCCGCGGTCCGCCACAACACGGACAACGCGAAGCAGGCAGCAACGCTCGCCGGTACGGCCTCCGGCATCGCACAGCAAGGCGGCGAGGTCGTCGGGCAGGTGGTCGAAACGATGCGCGAGATCTCCGCAAGCTCGACCAAAATGTCCGAGATCATCAGTGTGATCGAGGGTATTGCCTTCCAGACCAACATCCTCGCGCTCAACGCAGCGGTCGAGGCGGCTCGTGCCGGCGAACAGGGTCGGGGCTTCGCCGTCGTGGCCGGTGAAGTCCGCGCCCTCGCGCAGCGCAGTGCCAGCGCCGCAAAGGAAATCAAGGACTTGATCGCCGATTCGGTCAACCGGGTGGAGGCGGGCTCGACGCTTGTCGAGCAGGCGGGCGGCACGATCAACGAGATCGTCGCGTCGGTGAAGCGTGTCACCGATATCGTGGGTGAGATCTCATCGGCGTCGCAAGAACAGAGCACCGGCATCGAGCAGGTCAACCAGGCAGTCAACCAGATGGACCAGGTAACCCAGCAGAATGCCGCGCTGGTGGAAGAAGCTTCGGCGGCGGCACAGTCGATGGCGCAGCAGGCCCAGGGCCTGCGTGCAGCGGTAGCCTTCTTCAAGATCGACGTCAGGCGCGTATCTGTGTCACCAGCGAATACGCCCCGGAAGGAACCACATCGGACGCCGCCGAAAATTCACGCATCGTCCCCTGCAAAGTTGACAAAGCCCACGGCGACGCCACGTTTAACAAGTGCCGGAAGCACCGCAGTCGCGACCAGCGCCAGTGAGACTGCCGACTGGCAGACATTCTGAACGGTGCAGCGCATTCAGGCTGGACGGCAACCTGTAGTCGAACGGACCGAGGTTCGCGATTCACGCGCGCCGCATGGTCGATAACACCTCGCAGCGCTCGCCTCAGCCATTGAGGCAGTGCATGCGAGCGACGTCGTAGCCGGGAAAGAGTACTCACGGATGGAGACACGGGCCCGTTTCAGGCGGGCTCGATGAAGCAGCACGGAACGCGATTGCAGCCGGTATGCAGCGCGTTCAGGGCCGTCTCGCTGTCTCCGCATACCGGCGTTGTGCCGCCGGCTTCGTCACGTTGCTCTTTCGAGGGCCACGTGCGACGTCCGTATGAGGGATAGCGAGATCCGATTATTGGTTTCTACTCGGATCGTACTCAAAAAATATGGAATCACACGCTCCCCTCAATGTATCGACAACGGTCGTGAAGTCGTTGGAAGTCGCGAAAATCGACCACGTCTTCCTCGTGCCGGGGAAGATGATTTACCCGCTGCTGGATGCAATCGACAAGTCGCCATCGATTCGCGGAATTGTTTGCGCGCATGAGACCAGCAGTGCTTTCATGGCTGACGGTTATGCGCGGGCCAGCCGGAAATTTGGCGTGTGCGTGGGGATTGCCGGACCAGGCACCATGAATTTCGTGCCCGGCATGGCGGCCGCTCACGCCGACCGGATTCCCATGCTCTATATTGCCGGAGGGGTTTCGTCGCGCGCAGAAGGCAAAGGCGCGTTCCAGGACGCTACGATGAGCGGCATTTTCGAAAGCGGCGTGGTAAGGAGTCTGGTCGAAAATGTCGTTGAACTGAAGAACAAAGACAATCTTCAGGCCGAAATGCGTCGCGCGACAGACGGGTTGAACTGGATGCGTCGAGCGCAGTCTTTCGTGAGCATCCCTGTCGACGTTCAACGGCAGGAAGTTCTACCCGGCCACGACGCATCCCGGCAACCGTACGATCATGACGAGTTCAACGCCTGCGAGGTCCCCGCGAACCTTGCTGCGTTGGATGCCTTGTGCAACAGGTACTTGCTCAAATCGAAGAGAGTCGCTTTCCTGATCGGCAGTCGCGGCAATGACGCGGAAACCGCAAAGGTCCTGCTCGACGCGGCCGAAAAATTTTGCATTCCTGTTGCGACCACGCTATCGGGAAAGGGCGCGTTTCCTGAGGATCATGTCCTTTCGCTCGGCGTGTACGGATTCTCGGGCCACTCGCGGGCCGTCCGCGTCATCAACTCGGACGAGCTCGACGTCCTCGTCGTGTTCGGCAGCGACCTGAATCAGCGCGACAGCATGAACTGGACAGAGAAGCTGGCTGCCTGGAAGGAACTGATCATTTTCGACGACAGCTTCGACGCACCCGCGACGGGGCATGTCGCGCGCGGCAGGGTTTTCTCCGGGATTGGCGCCACATTTCGCGCGCTGTCCCAGATGGACACGAACCGGAGCGCCGACTTTCACACGATCCTGGAACGAAGAAAAGCATGGGTCGCCGAGGTCAACCAGACCCCGCTGTACGACTATAAGTTCGAGCAACCCGGCGTGCGGGGTTCAGATGGCGATCAATCGCTCTATACAGGAGATGTCGTCAAGCAACTGTGTCAACTCCTGCCGAAGGACGCAAACGTTGTCGTGGATTCGGGCGCTCACCGGATATTCATGGCTCATTACTGGCTCTCATCGGGCATTGGCAACTATTTCTCATCCAGCTCCCTCGCGCCGATGGGTTGGGCAGTCGCCGCCGGGATCGGCGTCAAGCTTGCGGCCCCGGAGCGCCCGTGTGTCGTCGTGACCGGAGACGGGTGCATGCTGATGCACGGCATGGAGATCCAGACCGCAGCGCGATACGGCATAAAGGTGCTTTATGTCGTGTTGAACAATGCTGCGCATGGCGCGGTCCATATCGACGCAATCAGCAACGGCTCTATTCCGGCTCAGTTCAGCGAGCTCCCGAGTCATGACTGGGCCGCTTTTGCCACTTCGCTCGGTGTCGCGTCGCGCAGGGTTGAGCACCTCGATGACCTGGCAGATGCGCTGAGCGATGCATCACAGCTTAACGGTCCATTCCTGATCGAAGTGATGACCGGGGTCTTTCCGGCACCGAATCGGTACTACGCGGAATGCGCGGCTTGAACAACAGCTATCGGGGTGCAGCGGTCGTTTGCGCAGTCGGGTCAGCTTTCTAGCGACAGCAACCGCAGCCACCTTGATGCCTGAAGCCATAAGCCCCTTCTTCCGCCGGTATGGTCTCGCCGCGCTGCGACAGCAACACCGTCGCACCGCTGGCGATGCGCGGCGACAGCAGCCCGCACTCCGGGCACGGCGTTCGCTCATCTCGCCTCGCGACCGGGCGGATGGAATCGAACGTCCCGCATGCGTCGCAGGCATATTCATAGATTGGCATGACGCTCTACCAGTGACCGCCCAGTTCGCCGCGCGTGACAAACTGGCCCTGACCGGTCCGTCCGACCCAGTCGCCGTTGTCGATCAGTAACTCCCCCCGTAGCAGCACTTTCTTCACCCGGCCCGTGACTGCGTGGCCTTCGAACAACGTAAAGTCGCAATCGCCATGCTGCGTGTCCGCGCTGATCGTATGCGACTCGTTCGGATCGAACAGGACGATGTCGGCGTCGCTGCCGATCGCTAACGTTCCCTTCTTCGGGAACAGGCCGAAGAGCTTGGCTGGCGCAGTCGACATCAATTCGACGAAGCGATTCAGCGAAATGCGGCCGCCGCGTACGCCACCGTCGTAGACCACCGTCATGCGCGTTTCGACGCCAGGCACGCCATTCGGGATCTTCGAAAAATCGTCGCGTCCATGCGGCTTCTGGTTGACGTTGCCGCGATGCCCCTCCTTCATGCAATACGGGCAGTGATCGGTCGAGATCAGTTGCAGATCGTCGGTCTTGAGCGCGGTCCAGAGCGCGTTCTGCGCTTCCTTCGAGCGCAGTGGCGGGCTCATCACGTAACGTGCGAGCTCGAAGCTGTCGTCGGCGTATGCAGATTCATCGAAGAACAGATAGTGTGGACAAGTCTCTGCGAACACCGGAATGCCCAGGTCGCGCGCTTCAATCACATGCTTCAGTGCCTCTTTCGCCGAAAGGTGTACGAAATAAACCGGTGCTTCGGCGAGTTCGGCGAGCTTGATGCCGCGATGCGTCGCTTCGCCCTCCATGATCGCGGGCCGCGTCAGCGCGTGATAACGCGGCGCGGTATGGCCCTGAGCGAGCGCCTCGCGAATCAGCAGGTCGATGACCGTGCCGTTCTCGGCATGCAACGCGATCATGCCGCCGTGCTGGCCGACCATCCGCATCGCCTGAAAAATGGCGGCGTCATCCGACATGACCGTGCCGGGATAAGCCATGAACATCTTGAAGCTCGAGACACCTTCGTGACGAATCGCGTATTGCATGTCACCGAGCACGCGCTCGTCCACCTGCGTCACGATTACGTGAAAACCGTAGTCGACGCTCGCGGCCGATGCGGCTTTCGATTGCGCCCGCGAGATCGCATCGAGCGGACTCGTGCCGGCGGTTTGCAACGCGAAGTCGATGATCGTCGTCGTTCCGCCGAAGGCGGCCGAGCGTGTGCCCGACGCAAAGTTGTCGCAGGTCACCGAGGCCCCGAAGGTGTTCTCCATGTGCGTATGGCAATCGACGCCACCGGGAAACACCAGCAGCCCTGCCGCGTCGATCACCCGTGCATCCGGTCCCCCGTCGAGATTCAGTCCGACACTGACGATGCGCTCGCCTTCCACAAGAATGTCGGCGACGTAGTCGTCGACGGCCGTAATGATGCGGCCGCCTTTGATGAGGGTTGGGGTCGAACTCATGAATCACTCCGTTGAGTGTCGGTTGCGATGGCGAGCGCGTCTTCGAGACGCATCAACTCTGCATGGGAAAGCGGCGGGATCGGCGGGCGCATCGACGGATGCGGAAAGTGGCCGAGCAAGTGCAGGCAAGCTTTCAGGCGCGCATTGGCGTACGAACCCGGCGCGGTTCCGTAGATTGCCTTCGCAAGCGGATAGATGCGCTCGTGAAGCTGCTGCGCGCGGCCGAGATCACCGTGTTCGACAGCGCGATACAGCGCCACGACCAGTTTGGGCACGACGGCCGCAAGGCTGACGAGGCTGCCTTCGGTGCCGATCGCAAAGCAGGTGAACAGGTGTTCGTCGCCGGATGCCATCACGGCCACATGCGGCGCGATCGATTTAACGAGCCGGCGGTTTGCTTCGTACGCGGCCGTCTCCCAACTGCCTTCCTTGATCGCCACGACCTCGGGCAAGCCGACGAGCGCGGCAAGCATCTGCGGCGTGTAGGCCATGCCGCCCGTGGCAACGCCGGCCTGGTAAAGCATCATGGGCAGGCGGGCCTCGGCGTTGGCAATGCGGTGATGCATCAGAACGGTGTCGAGATCGGTCGACAGCGCCCAGGAGAACGGCGGAAACAGCAGCATGGCATCGGCGCCGGCCTGTCTTGCGTCGTTTGCGTGGGCCTGCGCTTCATAGCTGTCCTCGGCATTCACGCCGGCTACGATGATCGAGCGGTCGCCGCAGACGGCATGCGCAATTTCCACGACACGCCGCTTGTCCGCCGCCGAGAGCGTGAAGTTCTCGCCGGCGTGGCCGTTCACCAGCAGCCCGACAATGCCGTCGACGCTCGCCACCGCTTCGATATGCCGCTCGAGCGCCGCTTCGTCCAGGTGTCGTCCATCCGCGTCGAGGGGGCACAGCGTAGCGGCATAGACGCCGTTGAATGGGTCGGCATGCGTAGGGATCATTCTGTCTTTTCCCGATGAAGTTGGGCGGGCGCATCGTCATGAACGACAAGCCGCGCCGGATCGAACAAGGGCAACTCGGGTTCTTCGCCGAGCATGGCCTGGGCAAGCAGCTTGCCCATGTAGGGACCGCTGGTGTAACCGGAGTGCACGCAACCGATCACCCACGCATCGGGGGAACCGGGGAGCGCACCGATCATCGGCATGGCGTCGGAAGTTTCGGCTTCGAGGCCGAGCCAGATGCGGGCCACGCGCGCTTTGGCGAGCGCGGGGATCACATGCTGCGCGAGCCGGAGATTGCCGATCAGGTTGTCCGGCACGGTTTCCACGCCGCCCCGCTCGCGATCGCCGATGCCTTGCCAGCCACCGCCTATCAGGACACTGCCGTTGGCGAACTGCTTCATCGACAGCAGCCCGTTCGCGATGCTCAGCACCGATCTCATCACGGGCGGCATGCGTTCAGTGACGATCAACTGGTTGACGAGCGTCTTGACGGGGATGCGGATGCCGAGCATTGCGAGCAGCGGTTCCAGCCACACGCCGCCCGCCATCACCAGACGCGTCGCGTCGATACGGATGGCGTCATCCGGGCCGTACACCTGATACATCCCAGCGACGCGCTCGATGCGCGTGATCGGTGTCTGCTCGAAAACGTGTACACCTGCTTCGCGCAATGCCGCATGGAAAGCACGGCCCGTGAGATAGGCGCTCGCGAAGCCATCGGTTGCACAGTACGCGGCTTGCAGCATTGCGGGATTCAGGCCTGGCTCAACGGCGAGCGCGGCATCCCGGTCGAGCAGATCGATCTGCGCGCCGTACTCGCGCCTCGCCGCCGCGCGTTGCTGCAGCAGCACTTTCTCGGATTCGGTGAAGGCGAGCGAGAGGCCGGGCGCCGACGTCGCAAGCACGCCGTGGCCTAGCCACGTGTCGGTGTTCATCCACATTTTCCACGCGCGCATCGCGTAGGGAACGAGCGCGGCACGCGTCATATGCAGCGTCAGCGTGCCGGCGTTGACGCCCGACGCGCCACGGCACAGCGCACCGCGTTCGATCACCGCCACTCGCATGCCGGCTCGCGCCAGAAATAGTGCGGTGGTGCAGCCCATCACGCCGCCGCCAAGCACGGCGACATCGAATGCGGTTGTCGTCGGCTGGCTCATAGCGGCGCAGCCTTCGGGATCGGAATGTCGTCGTAGCTGAACTCGCCCGTCAGCGCTTCAACCGTCACGGGCCGCAACGGCGGGCGGGCGGAAAAACAGCCCGCGCGTTCGCGCGAGCCGCCGCATGCGCGTGCGGCAAGCAGTTCCGCCGCTACGTCTCCGCATGTGCGGCCCTGGCACGGTCCCATGCCGCAGCGCGTCCAGGCCTTGAGCTGGTTCACGTCGTGCGCGCCGGCGTCGCAGGCGGCGTCGATCTCGGCGCGCGTCACGTCTTCGCATCGACAGACGATGGTTTGCGGCCCAATGCCGTCGGTATGGCCGGCTCGTAGCGCCATCAATTGCGCCATCGAACGACCGAAGCGCGCCGCCTTGAGATACGCCCGACGCACGGATGACAGTCGCGACCGGAGCCCGGCGATGTCCGTGCCGCCAAGCTCGATGGCGCAGGCGAGTCCCGCTAGCGTGCCATGATGGCTCGCTGCGGCCGCGCCGGCGATGCCTGCGCCGTCGCCCGCCACGTAGAGCCGCGGGCGCGAGGTGCGGCAGTTCTCGTCGGCGATGGCGACCCATCCACCCGCCTGCCGCGAGTACCGGTGCTCCGCGCGCAGGAGACGCGTGATTTCGGTTGACGGGGTCAGCCCATGACCGACCGCGATGCAGTCGGCGACCACGCTGCGGTGTTCTCCGGAGACGGGCCGCCCTGCTGCGTCACACGGCGCCAGCGTCGCGCGCAGCCGATCGCCGGCGGGCTCGACTTTGACTATCGTGTGCCGCGAATGAATCGGCACACCTGCGCGGCGAATTTCGCGCCACCAGTGGAAACCCTCGCGCATCAGATCGGGGCGCGACACCATGGCGGGGAGCGCGCGTGCCCAGTCGCCAAGGCCCGCGATATCCGCAATTGCTTCGACCTTGCCACCGCTTTCTATCGTCTTCGCGGCGACGGCCGCAAGCAACGGTCCGCAACCTGCGACTAATGTCGAGCGGCCTGGCAGGATGGCTTGCGATTTGAGGAGAATCGTTGCGGCGGCCAGCCCGATGACGCCGGGCGTGGTCCACCCGTCGAAGGGCACGACACGTTCCGTGGTTCCCGCTGCGACGATCAGCGCACGCCCAGTGCAATGCACGGGGCCGGCCGGACCAGCGGCATCGACGCGATAGTCGGCGGTGACCGCCCAGACCACGTGATCGAAGTAGGTGATGACCTTACTTTCAGCGAGTTCGCGCCGTAGCGCGTCGCCCGCTTGCTGGTCCGCACTCGATGGAACAGCGGCGCTGACCGGTGCGCGGTACACCTGCCCGCCGGCCGCCGGGTTCTCATCGAACAGCGCGACCCTGAGACCTGCTGCCGACGCAGCCAACGCCGCGTTCACGCCGGCCGGGCCGCCGCCGAGCACGAGGACATCGAACTCAGATATCAAGGCCGATCTCCGGTACTTTGTCGACGCGCATTCCTTCAATGACCGTCGTCCGGCATGCAAGCGCGCGGCGACCATCGACTACGACCAGACACTCCTGACAAGACCCCATCAAACAGAACATGCCGCGCGGCGCGCCATTGCGCGGGCTCGTCCGTAAGGTCTTCGTACCCGAGGCGAACAGCGCTGCCGCCACGCTTTCGCCCTGGCGCGCCCGCACCGGCCGACCGTCGAAGAGAAACCTCACCGTAGCCGCGCCGCCTGCCTTCGAGATGCGCATGGTCTTCTCATCCAGCATGGGGCATGGCTCCCTTGACAACTAATTTCGTCGATGTTTTTATCTTATCGTATACGTTTCGTATACACAAAATGGCCAAAATAAAGACGGTCCGGGAAGCGTCCGAACCGTGCGCCAGACCGGTCAGAATTCGCCCCCGAACCTCTTACGGAGTTGCCGCATGAAATCCTCGATCCTCCTCACCCGCATGCTCGCCGTGGGCATTGCCGCCTGCGCGTTGCTCGGCGCGTTCGACGCCAGTGCTCGCACGCTCGACGAAATCATCGCGTCGAAGAAGATCGTGTTCGGCATCAACCCCAACCTGCCGCCGCTCGGCATTTACGACGCGAAAAACACCATCGACGGCTTCGATGTCACTATTGCCAGGAAGATTGCCGACTCGCTCGGCGTGAAGCTCGAAATCGTTCCGGTTGGCTCGAACGATCGCGTGCCGTTTCTGATGACCGACAAGATCGACGCGGTGATGGGCGGCATGACGCGCAACGCGGACCGCCTGAAGGTGATCGACTTCACAGACCCGGTCAACACCGAAGTGCTAGGCGTCCTGACGACACAGGCGACGTCTTATTCAGACTGGACCCAGTTGAACGATCCGGCGGTACGCCTCGTTCAGGTACGCGGCACGACGCCTATCCAGCTGATCCACGACAAACTGCCCAAGGCGCAGCTTCTGATTCTCGACAACTATCCGGATGCGGTTCGCGCTATCGCTCAAGGGCGCGCCGATGCATTGATCGACGTGCTCGACTTCATGCTGAGCTACACGAAGAACTATCCGACGAAATGGCGTGTGGTGGATGCGCCGATCGAAGTGGACTACGACTGCATCGGCGTGCAAAAGGGCAATGTGGCGCTGACGCAGCGTCTGAACAAGGAAATCGGCACGTTGCAGAAGAACGGCTTTGTCGCCGCAAGCTGGAAGAAGTGGTTCGGCAGCGCCATGCTGCACGATCCGACCGCCTCACCTACACCTGTTGCAGCCGCGCAGTAAGGGAAACTGGCGACAGCGCTCGTCGCCGTAACGGACGAGCACTGCGCATCCGGCGGGAGCCACTATTCGATGACCCTACATTTCGAGCCCATCCTCCAGCAGTGGCCTTATCTGCTTGCCGGCGCATGGCTCAGCCTGCAGATCGCCGTGCTCGCGTTTGGGTTCGGCATGATCATCGGCCTCGTCTGTGCTTCGGTGTTGCGCTACGGGCCGGCGCTTTTGCGCAAAGTGGTGATGGCCTATGTGGTGTTCGCGACCAATACGCCGCAACTCGTGCAGATCTTTTTCCTGTTCTTCGCGCTGCCTGAGATCGGCGTCACCTTGTCACCGTTCACAGCGGTGTTGATCGGAGCGACATTCAATGCGGGCGCCTATCTGTGCGAGATCCAGCGCGCCGGGTTCAATTCGGTCCGGCTAATGGAGATCGAGGCTGCCGAAGTACTCGGCTTCTCCACGCCGCAGATCGTGCGGCATGTGATCTTTCCGCACGTACTGAAGGTGATGTTCCCACCGCTGTCGAACCAGTTCATCGTCATGACGCTCGGAACGTCGATGGCGTCGATCTTCGGCGTCGAGGAACTGACGGGGCGCACGTACAACCTCAGTTCACAAACCTACCTTTCGGTCGAAGCGTTCAGCGTGGCCGCCGTTCTGTATGTCGCCGTCACATTGATCGCGACGTTCGCACTGGCGATGATCGGGCGCCATGTCTGCCGCGCCAAAATCAAGGTGTTCTGATGTTCGCTTCCTCACACGCCGAAATCGCACAACTGTTTTCTTTCTACAACCTGCTGTTGCTAGTGGAAGGGTTCGCCGCGACCTTCGTGCTGTCCGCTGCCGGCTGCTTTACGGGCTTTCTCGCGGGCTTCGTCATAGCGATTGTCCGTGTCACGCATTCCCGCACGATGGCGCCTTTGCGCGCCCTCGCCTTTGTCTATTGCTTCCTGTTTCGCCGCATCCCGTTTCTGGTCACGCTGATGCTCGTGTTCTTCGCGAGCCAAACGTCGAAGGCAAATCTCTCGACGTTCGCCGTCGCGTCGCTGAGCGTCTGCCTGATCGCGTCCGCGTACCTTGGCGAGATCATTCGAAGCGGACTCGAATCGGTCCATAAAAATCAATGGGAAGCCGCGCAAACGCTGAATTTCTCGTACTTCGAATCGCTGCGCTTCGTCATCGTGCCGCAAGCGTGGCGCGTGATCGTGCCGCCCACGTTCGGGTTCTTTGTCATGTTCATCAAGGACACGGCGCTCGCCTCGCAGATCGGCGTGATGGAACTGACGTCCGCCGGCAAGGTGCTGACCAACAAGGGGTTTTCCTCGTGGCTCGTGTACGGAACGGTGTTGGTGCTTTATTTTGTGATGTCGTATCCGTTGTCGCGCTTGGGTAAGCGCCTGGAGAAGAAACTTGCCGCAACTCGAAATCGTTGATCTGAAGGCGTCGTATGGGCCGCACACGGTCCTTGAACGTATCAACCTGTCAGTCGAGAAAGGTGAAATCGTCAGCCTGATCGGGCCGTCCGGGTCAGGCAAGAGCACGTTGCTGCGCGTTCTACTGGGGCTGTTGCCGCCGGAGCACGGCAGCGTACGGCTGAACGGTGATCTTGTGAACTATGCGGACAAGACGGCCGTGCGGTCGTTGCGCTCGGAAATCGCGATCGTTTTCCAGCAATACAACCTGTTCCAGAACATGACCGTGCTGGACAACGTGATGATCACGCCTACCCGGATCAAGGGGTGGCCGCGCAAGCAGGTGGAAGACGATGCCATCCGGTTGCTCACGCGCGTGGGCCTCGAGCACAGGCTGAAAGCGTATCCGGACGAGTTGTCGGGCGGTCAGCAGCAACGTGTGGCAATCGCCCGCGCGCTGGCGTTGAAGCCAAACGTGCTCTTTCTTGATGAAGTCACCGCCGCGCTCGACCCTGAACTCGTCACCGAGGTGCTCGATACGATTCGCGCTCTGGCGCTGGAGGGCATCACCATGTTCATCGTGTCGCACGAGATGAGCTTCGTGCGCGAGGTGTCGTCGAAAGTCGTGTTCATGGCCGGTGGCCATGTGATCGAAACAGGCTCGCCGCAGCAGATTTTCGATGCTCCGCAGGAAGCGCGCACGCGTGAATTCGTCGGCAAGATCCTGCGCCACTGATGGAGTCGCTGGGGCCGCGAGTCGCTAGCGGGCCGATCCGGTTCAGGGACCGCTGCCTCCACTCAGACGGTTAAGCACGAAACGGCGCAAGTTCTGCAGGTGCGTGCGAACGGCGGCGCGTGCAGCTTCTGCGTCGTCGGCAGCGTACGCTTCGAGGATCGCAAGGTGCTCGGCGCGATCCTCCTCGATTCGATTGAAAGGTGTCGTGAGTTCAAACAGCCGGCTGTTCGTGCGCACCACTTCGATCATCCGCGCGAGCACGTCGTTGCCGCTTGCATGCGCCATCATCGTGTGAACCTGGTCGTCGATCTGCCAGTGTTCCTGCTCCTGCTGCCCACTGCGCAGAGCCTTGATCTTCTTTATCAGTTGCTGGATCTGTTTCTTGTCGATCTTGCCGATGGCAAGGCCGACGGCCTCCGCTTCGAGCAGCTCGCGAACCTTCATCGCCTGTAAATATTCCTGCGCGCTGACGAAGCGCACCGAATAAGAGCGAGCCCCGGCGCGCGTCAACAGCCCTTCGCCTTCGAGCCGCAGCAACGCTTCGCGCATGGGCGTGCGGGAAATGTTGAGTTCCTCGGCCAGCCGCCCTTCAACGACGGCGCCGCCGCTGCGTAATGCCTTGTCGAGGATCATTCGCCGCAAAGTCTGATAGGCCAGTTCCCCCAGTTTTTCCGGGGTTGTCAAGGAAGATGCTGTCACGTCGTCTCACTCACTTCGGATGCACGGTATACGTATTGTATGCGATCGAATGTCCACATTGATACGCCGTCGAACGACTGAGACTGGCCGTCATACCACCCCCGATACTGCAAATCGCGTCAGTAGCACTCGACGATCTTCCGAACCTCTGCAGGAGAAACCGCCAGCCGTTGAAGTCTCACCGTCGCCGCATCCACATCGCCCCGTTCAAGCAGCGCGGCGACCGACAGCAATTCGCCGAGTACGCCACCGCCGTTAAGGATAGCCAGCCGGATGGAATCAGAAACGGGTAGTTCGTCGACAAAGCTCTGCAGTTCCATGTGATACGCCACATGTAGTAGCGACAGCATGCCCGTCAGATAGCCTGCGGACGCCAGCGAGCGTGATCCATCCGGTATCGCGTCGATCGCCTCTTCCATGAAATGTGCCCGTCGTTGCGCAAGCAGCGCAAGCGGATCATCCTCGACTGGAAGCCCGTCCCGGCCGACGTAAAGCAGCAGTCCGCACCAATGCAAAAGTCTGCGGCTTCCGGCTACCGAGAGTGCCTGCTTGAGCGATGAAATGGGCTCCGTCTTGCCGTTGGGCTGCTCGCTGCTGTTTGCAAGCCGTAACAGTTGGGCAACCAGCATTGGCGTCTCTTTTAGCGCTCGCGCAATACTACCCAACGGCGCGTCGCTGCCGACCAGGTCGAACACGTGAAGAATTGCCTTGACTGGCGGCATCGCGCGCTTGCCCGAAAGAATCTGCGGCTTGGCGAAATAATAGCCCTGCAGCAGATCACAACCCAGTTGCCGGGCATACTCCGCATCCTCTGCACTTTCGATTTTCTCGGCGAGCACGACCTTTCCCGCACGTTTGAACTGACTGACCAGTTCTGGCAACTCCGCGCGTTCAACAAACGGCCAGTCGATCTTGATGATGTCGACGGAAGGAAGAAACCATCGGATCTCGTCAGTCATGCTCCTGACGTCGTCCAGCGCTATCTGGAAGCCCGCTCCTCGCAACTCGCTGCACCGTCGCGAGAGGTTCGATGTCAGCTCGACAGACTCAAGAATCTCCAGAACGAACCGTGACGCCGGCAGCACATACGGGTAGTCCGAAAACAGAAAATCATGCGGACAGTTCAGGAAGCAAGCCTTGCTCCCGGCAAGCCGTTCGAGACCGATCGAGCCGACTGCGCGTTCAATCACCGCCGTCGTACAGCGCAGTTCGTCCCCGATCCGCGCTCCTCCGGTGGGACCGTCTCTGAAAAGAAGCTCGTATGCGACAACGCGACCAGCCCGATCCATGACGGGTTGACGTGCCACAAACACGTCGGCATCGCCCGGTGCGACGGCCTCAATTGAAACGCTGTTCACGACTACCTCTGGTTGGAAAGCCTAACAATATGCAAAACAGTTATGCGCTGCCGTTCGTCACACGCCTTCGACGAGAACGGCGCGATAGCGCGCGCCCTTGAACCGGTGCTGCGCGGCCTCCTGATACGCCGGGCTGTCGTACCACGCGCGCGCGGCCGCCGTCGACGGAAACTCCACGATCACGACGCCCTCCGGCCCGTCGCCCTCAAGGATCTGCTGAGGTCCGTAAGCAGCGAGAATCTTGACGGGATGACCTTTAAAGGTCTCGCCCACCTTGCTTTGGTAGATATCGAGCTCCCCCTGATCCTGCGTGCTTTCCTTTGTGAAGACAATGTAAGTTGCCATGGCGTGCGCTCCAGCGGTGGTGTGAAGGTGCACACGATGATGCCATGAAACCGCGTTGCACCTCGTCCCTGTACGGCGCCAGGACACCTGACTCAAACCTCAGACAGGCGGGGCGGGGCTGCCTCCGCGCGCCCCGCAGACTGATGCGGTGAAAATTGTCAGCGCGTCTGCCCGTCAATCTGCTGCCGTAGACGCTTTTCCTGCTCTTGAAGCTCAGGTGTAAAGGCCTCACCAAAATCCGCAGGCTCAAAGAAAGGCCGAATCTCGATCTCTGAATCACTCACCATCGGATTCGGGCAGCGCTTTACCCATTCAATCGCTTCGTCCATCGATTGAACTTGCCAGAGCCAGTACCCGGCGATCAATTCCTTGGTCTCTGCAAATGGGCCGTCAACGACGGTTCGGTCCTTCCCTGAAAACCTCACGCGTACGCCTGCCGAACTCGGCTTCAGCCCGTCGCCGCCTTGCATGATCCCAGCCTTCACCAGTTCCTCGTTATATTTGCCCATCGCCGCGATGAGCTCCATGCTTGGCATTTGCCCGGCTTCGGATTCGGGGGTTGCCTTGACCATGACCATTACACGCATTTGGGTTTCTCCTTTGAAGACGATAGTGTTCGGAGACAAAAGCGCCTCCTGTAACTACGACGAATGATCGTGGGAGAAATCGACATGCGCAAGATACGACTTCGCAGTTTTTTCAGAACGCTGCGAACGTAGTCATGCATTGCCCGCCACGAAACAGCCCCAGACGGCGATGCGCTAATTGGATCGATCCTATGTGGGGTGGTACGATTCGAGTCGCCGCGCCCACATCGCCAAGTTCACCCGACCACGAGGGTCGATTTCAGAACGACGGCGTTCGCCAGATTGTAGACGTTGGGGGAAGTGGCCATTACCGCGTCATGGACTTCCGCGAATTGCTGGCTGGTACCGCTGCCCTTGATACGAACGGTGTAGCGCAGGCTCTCGTAACCGTTTGCCACTTGCGGGTCGATCCCGAGAAAACCCCTGAGATCGATTTCACCCTCGGTCTCAATCTGCAGGGACTCGAGCGTAATCCCGCGGACGGCGCATTGCGCCACGTAACCCACCGTTATACAGGCATTCAGCGCGGCGATCAGATGCTCCTGAGGATTGGCAAACTTGTTCGAGCCACCGAGTTCGCAGGGCTCATCGATATCGATCGTGAACCGGCGCGGCACATCCTGCCCGCCGATCGAGAACCCCTCTACCTCGGCGCGAGTTCGAGTCTGCCCCTGCCAGCTCGTCGCTACGCGCCAACTGGTGGTGGCTTTCGAAACATCGTTCTTGACGCCCTCAATCAGGGCGAACAGGTCGTCGACGTTAAGACCGTTGACGACATTAGGTTTGTTGATCTGTGCGTTGGCATTCATGTTCCATCTCCTTCAACATAGGTGGACTGTTCAGCTCCGGTAAATCTCATTGCAGTGTGGCGAGCGCAGCATGGATGCGCATGCGCTGGTCTTCGGAGATGAGGCCATGAAGCACCTCGCCGAAATGGGGATGACGTACACCCGAGTGGATGTATTGCCACCGGTAGGCCTCGAGGAAATTCGCTTCGATCGACTGGGCTTCCGTCTCGTCGACTGCGCGCCCGCAGTTCGCCTTGAAATAACGCGCGTCGGCTGCAGCCTGCGCCTGCAGAATGCCGTCGATCGCGGCGACTAATTCGATGAATTCGTCAACAGTCTTGTCGCGATCACTGTCCGTCATGGTGGCGTCGTGACGGACCCATTCGAGCTCGTCGAGAATGGCGTGTTGACTCTCCTCCTTCCAGTGATAGAGGAACACGCTCTTGAATAGCTCCGATAGCTGATCGTCTGGAGCGATACTCTGGCGATAGTGGAGCTGGCTGAACAGTTCGATATGCAGCGTCAGCGCCAATACGGCCCACGTGCTTTTACCGAGAACAACAGAGGCAACGGCATTCGAGTCGACGTCGAAGTGATAGCCCGGGGGAAGAGTCTCACCGATCATCTCGTCGATGCGACGAAATAACGCCTGATGCTTGAGTTCTTCTTCACTGAATCGGACCAGCGCCTCAAGCGCTACCTGATCGCCGAGCCAATGGTCGCGGCTGACTTCCAGCACCTTGGCGTTGATGAAGCGCTCTACCAGTCCGAACACGTTGGCATACGTGCGCCCCTGAATCTGGCTGACGAAACGCTTTTCGTTCTCGGAGAGCGTGAAGAAATTCGGAGCCAGTGAAAGCCCATCGGGAAGATACTTCTGGGACGTGTCAAAGGTGCGGCCTCCAATCACGTCACGCTCGATGTCCCAACTGACCATCTTTGAAGCGCGAATGCAACGGGCGTAACGATCGTGGTTGGAGAGTCGCGATACTGCGTTCATAGTATTTCTCCCAATGTGGACCTACGTGCGGTCGAGCGGTGAATGCTCATCTACCGGCCAGAACCAGATGGTTGATCTGGCATCCGGTACGCTCGAATGTACGATTGGGAGACGCGAGGTTCTATGGCCGGGCCACCGGGAGATATGGCCGAAACGCCGGGTCAGCTTTGACGCGTGCGAGTGAACGTTGCGTCGGGTATGGCAGTCGATGTCACTGATCTGCTGGTGGCGTGATGCCACTCGCAGCGGGCGCGGCCTGCGCAGATTCGCCAGCGCCGTCCATCTTTCCTTTGCTCTTCCGCCAGCCTGCCGGCGGCATTCCAAATTCCCGCCTGAAGGCTCGACTGAATGCCGCCTCAGACTCATAGCCAATCTGCTCCGCTACAGCGGCGAGGGACTTTCTGCCGGCGAGAAGTTCCTGCGCCGCGATCTGCATGCGCCATCGCGCCAGGTACTGCATGGGCGGTTGTCCAAGGAGGTCGGTGAAGCGTTGCGCCAACGCGGAACGCGATAACCCCACCTTGCGTGCAAGCTCATCGACGGTCCAGGGGTGGACGGCTTGAGCATGGAGCAACGAAAGCGCGCGCCCCACGTAGCGATCGCGCACGCCGGCCAGCCATCCTGTCTCGTGGGCAGGAAGCGCTTCAATACAGCTACGGACCGCCTCGACAAACAGGAGTTCGGACAGTCTGGCGAGGACAATCGTACCGCCCGCCCGCGAACTCGCAGCCTCGCTGGCTGCAAACTTGAGAGAGGACTCAAGCCATGCTGCTCGCGGATCATGGCGCATATCAATCTTGAAGAGTCGCGGCAGCGATGAGAGCAGGGGGTTACTCAGCGTATCGTCGCAGGCCAGAAAACCGCATACGATGCGAGTCGTAGGTCCCCCGCCTCCGTAAGACACCGTCATCACCTCACCCGGTGCTGCCGCCATCGGGCCAGCCAATAGCACCTCCATTGGCGTGGGCGCAAGATCCACAGCACTACCTATCAAATGCGTTTCGCCTTGCGGCACCACCAGCAGTTCCCCGGCATTGAGATGAATAGCGGAATCGGGGTCGTCTGCCAGTTGGGCCCAGCAGCTACCTTCTATGATCAGATGATATGAGACGACACGTTCGGAGCGCGGCAGATAGGCCGCACAGAGCGCAGCATCCGTACGGCCTATCACGCACCACGGTGCCGTGAAGGTCGCGGTCAGATATACCGCGCCGCTTAGGCGCACAGCGCGCAGGACGTCAGAAACTGCATCCATGAAGAGCTCGCGTGGTATGCGATTTCCCGGGTAAGGAACCGGGAGGCCGGTCATTCTTCATTTTGACCGAGGGGTCCATGTTATACCCGCTGCGGCGGTAGATGACAAATGCCTTACCGATTTTTCAGTGCGCTCGATGCATCGCTGTGTGACATAAACGCGTGCAACACATCGTCCCCTTTTGCAGGAGGAACAGACAAGCTTTCTGGACGCTCTGCAATGGCCACGAGAACCATCGGCAAGACTTGGACGATAGGGCAAAAAACATCGACGCACGGGCAGGACGGCAACAGGTTGCGAGAGGCAAAGTTCATCACAGGACGGGACGGGACAGAACAGCGTCATCCGTACTTCGCAGCCAAACCTTCCACGGATTCCGGAAGCCTGGCACGCCACGAAACTTGCGCAGATCGGTTCACGCACAGTGACTTACCGGTTCGTGCAAACGAAACCGCGTGAGATGCCGATGAAACGCCTGATAAGCCTTGCGATGTACCACCCGCTCATCGCGCTATCCATGTTCTATTTGATCGACCTGATGTTCAACGTCGACTACAGCGTCTCCGGCGCTCTGCTCGCTCTGGCAGCAAAATCCATGTCCCGTGTCTTGAGCCTGTTCAACAAGGGGTAGTGCCGTACTCCAGACACGCGCGCAACGTTCGCGCGAGACGACCGGCCTCACGCGCATCGGCGATGTTCGCGAAGCCCATCACGAGGCCGCGCAGCGTGCGCCGCGCGCGGCCATTCGCGTACCAGATCGAAAGCGGCAGCACCGCGAGCCCCGCTTCGCGGGCGCGGGCGGCGACGGCGACATCGTCGACCGGGCCATCGGGGCCTTCGGCGAACTGCACCGCGAACTGGATTCCACCTGGCGGCAAATCGACAATCAGCCGTTCGCCAAACGCCTGCTCCAGCGCGTGCACGACCAGCACGCGCCGCTCGCCGTACAACGCACGCATCCGCTTCAGATGCCGCGCAAAATGCCCCTGCTCAATGAAATCCGCCACGGCTGCCTGCAATAGCGTCGGGGATCCGGCGTTCATGCTGTGCGCCACCCGCCCAACGCGCTCGACGGCTCGCTCCGGCACCACCACATACGCGAGCCGCAAACCGGGAAACATCACCTTGCTGAACGTGCCGCAATAGATCACGCGATCGCGCCGGTCGAGGCTCTTTAAAGCCGGCAATGGCCGGCCCAGATAACGGAACTCGCTGTCGTAGTCGTCTTCGATGATCCAGCGGGACGCTTTCTCTGCCGAGTCCAGCAGTGCCATGCGTCGTGCGAGAGACAGCGTGTGCCCGAGCGGGCTCTGATGCGACGGCGTGACCACTGCGAAGCGCGCCTCTGCATCCAGCAGTGTGCCGCGCTCGACGTCGATCCCTTCGCCATCCACCGGCACCGGTACGAGTTGCACGCCGGTCTCGGCCAGAAAACCGCGCGCGAACAGATAGCCGGGATCCTCGAACCACACGCGATCATTCGGGCGAGCGAGACTGCGCAATACGAGTTCGAGCGTCGCACGGTAGCCGCCGGTCACGAACACCTGTTCCGGCAGGCAGGTCACCCCGCGCGACAGCCCAAGATAAGTGGCGATATGTTCGCGCAGCGGCCGGTAGCCGGCTGGATCCGGATACGCGAGCATCGCGCGGTCGCCGCTGCGCGCGCGACGCGAAACGAGCCGGTTCCATAGCTTGCTCGGAAATGCGTCGAGCGCAGGCAGCCCTGGTTGCAACGGCCGCGGCTCGCCGCTCATGGCGACGGCGATGGCCTGCTGCCGCGGCGCCGCTTGACCACTGCGCGATTCGCCCGGCGTCTGCGGCGTGCCCGTTCCTTCAGTGCTCTGCCTGCCCCGCGCGTCCTGAACACCTTGCGCACGCGACGGGCGCATCACCGATGCCGGCAGCGACGTCGATACGAAGGTGCCCGCCGCGCCGCGCATCTGCAGGTAGCCCTCGTCGACGAGGATCGTGTAGGCGAGCTCGACAGTGCCGCGCGCCGTGCTCAGTTGCGTGGCGAGACCGCGCAGCGCAGGCACGCGATCGCCGGGACGCAGATGCCCCGCGGCGATCGCGGTCCTGAAACGCTCGCAGATCTGCAGATAGATCGGCAACTGCTGGTGCCGATCGATTTCGATGCTCAATGCGGGAGTCGGTTCGGTCATGAGGGTCTCGCGGGCAAGGGGAGCAGCAACCGACATGGACTAGTCGGATCGACAATTCTTGGCACTTTTAGATAGAGCATGATTCTTCCACAATGGCCTCACGCGATGCGACGGCGGCGAACACTTTCACGCAATACGATGCCCGCCAGCGCCTCACATGTTCAGTTACTTTCATCTGGAGAATCTGCCATGAAGATCGTCGTAATCGGTGGTTCCGGCCTGATCGGCTCGCGTGTGGTCACGCTGCTCAGCGAAGCGGGTCATGAGGCGCTTGCCGCGTCGCCGCGCACCGGCGTAAACGCCGTTACGGGCGAAGGCTTGAGCAACGCGCTCGTGGGCGCAGACGTCGTAGTGGATGTGACGAACGCGCCATCGTGGGAGCCGCAGGCGGTGCTCGACTTTTTCCGCACCTCGGCCCGTAACCTCGGCAAAGCCGAAGTGGCCGCAGGGGTACGCCATCATGTCGCGCTATCAATCGTCGGCTGCGACCGCACGCCGGAGAACGCGTATTTCGTTGCCAAGGTTGCACAGGAAGAAGTGATCGAAGCGGCGGGCGTGCCGTACACGATCGTGCGCGCGACCCAGTTCATGGAGTTCATCGGCGGTATCGCGGATTTCAGCACGGTCGGCGGCACGGTGCGCGTCGGCGACGGCCTGTTTCAGCCGATCGCCGCGGACGACGTCGCGGCGAGCCTCGCGCAGATCGCGCTCGCCACGCCGCTGAACGGCACGGTCGAGATCGCCGGCCCGGACCGCGCGCCCTTCGCGGAGATCGTCACCCGTTATCTGAAATCGGTAGGCGACGCACGCCCGGTGGTGACGGATCGCGATGCGCTGTACTACGGCGGCCGTGTCGAGGAGCAATCGCTCGTGCCGCTCGGCGACGCGCGGACCGGCCGCATCAGTCTCGACCAGTGGCTGGCGCAGGCTAAAAAGGGTTGATTGCAGGTTTATGCGAAACCTGAACTAACGCATTGTTGCGACCGCACGTTCGAGCAATGCGCCTTCACGCGTTCTGCTGAACCCATCGACTCCGCCAACCCGGTGCCTCGAAAGGATCCGAAAAATACTGGGTCTCGTGAACGACCTTGCCGTTGCGGAACTCCATAATGCTTACCGTGTAAGCCGCCCGCCCCTGATAGGTGATGGAGTATTCCGTGACCCAGAGATTACCTTCTCCTTGAATTCGCCTGACGTCGAAACCTGATGGCTTATCTGGATGATGACTCCGCAGCCCCTGCAAATTAACTCGCCCGAGGATTCGTTCACCTGATTGAGGATAGTCACAGATGGCGTCGTCATCGTAAATATCGTGTTCCGCATCGAGATCGCCGGCCGCCGACGCGTGCCAGTGGGCATTCAGTGCTTCACGTATTTGTTCTTCCTGCATGGCTTGCCTCCGAATACCGTTCACGTCGATCTATTGCGCACTTCGCGGAATAAACCCCGGGCTGCCCGACTGGTCGTCGTAGCTGCATCGGGAATCAGCGTGCCGAATCCGAGCGCGGGCATCAGAGTCAAACCGAGTGCCAAACGGGTCTGCTCTTCGATCCAGTGTAGCAAATGAACTACTGAGCGGCAGTGGGGGGTCTGAAAGGTTCAACCTGGCGTGGGGTCAATCTCGTTGCGTGTGTAGCTCGTGACTCGCCGGCGCCGGAGGTGCCGAGCGTAGTTTTTGGCTTCGGTACAATCACGCGCAATATTGCATATCAAGGGCGATAGACTAATGGCAAATGCGGCGAACCATCCAGATAAAGGACTGACCACCCAACGCGTGATATTGCGAGCCGTCAGCGAGAACGACGCAAGCGCGCTGCAGGCGTACTACGCAGCCAATCGAATGCATCTTCAGCCTTGGGAGCCTGCGCGACAGGAAAGTTTTTTTAATGTGGATGCGATCGCCGACAGGCTACGCACAACGACTCATCAAACCGCAACAGGAAACGCTCTTCATCTCGTGCTGTTTGAACGTGAAGGCGGTCAGTTGATCGGTGAATGCAACTTTACCAATATCGTTAGGGGACCGTTCCAAGCGTGTCATCTTGGATTCTCTCTTGCGAAAGCGGTCGAAGGGAAAGGCCTAATGCGAGAGAGTCTAACGGTGGCCATCCAGCACGTGTTCAGAGATATCGGCTTGCATCGCATCATGGCCAACTATCGACCGGAGAACACCCGCAGCGAGCACCTACTGGCTAGTCTTGGTTTCGAGAAGGAAGGCCTGGCTCGGTCGTACTTGAAGATCAATGGTTCCTGGGCCGATCACGTACTTACATCGTTGGTCAATCCAGACGATCTTGCCGATCCCCCATCCAACTCACGTATGCTGTGAATGGAACAACAACGCGGTCTTCATTCAGAATGCGCGATCAGAAATCAGCACGAGCAAGGCCCATCGCCTGCTTCGCCAACAGGCTTTGGAAATCGTTGCTTAAATTCGCGGTCCCGGTCTGCGCGTTCGCCTGCACCGTCCTAACCGCAATGCCCGCGTATTCAGGTGAACTGCTGCAAGTCCCGGTACGGGGGTCGCAAACCCAGGCCGTCTTCATCGAACAGCCCGCCAGCGCGCCGCCATGGGTCATCGTATTGTTTGCCGGAGATGAAGGCGTTATCGCCCTCGACGAGACCGGCCCGACGACAATGACGGCAAATTTCCTCCTCCGGACCGCCGGATACTGGACTTCTTCGGGCGATGCGATCGCTATCGTCGATGCGCCATCCGATCAATCATCCGGCATGAATGACGCGTTCCGTCTGAGCGAAGCTCACGCTCAGGACTTGCACGTCATTGTCTCGGCGCTCAGGCAACGCTTTCCGGCTGCAAAAATCGCCCTCGTGGGTACCAGCCGGGGCACGATTTCGGTTGGCAATGTGCTCCAACGCGAACCACGGCTGGTCGACGCGTATGTACTGACGTCGCCCGTCACGATCGGCATGCGTGGCGAGACCGGGCTTTCGGGCATGCAATGGGACGTCGGCGCTACGCCGGTTCTGGTTGTGTCGAACGAAAATGACGGATGTCGGGTTTCACCGTTTAGCGCGGCCCGCACGCTCGCCAAGGACAACCGGTTGCAGTTCCTGGCAGTATCAAGCAGCGAGCGCGGCAGAATGGGCGCCAGTGAATGCGGGGCGAAGTCGCCACATGGTTTTCTTGGCATCGAGACGCAGGTACTGTCGGCGGTCTCGCGATGGCTGGAAGACCCGGGAACCGTGCCCAAATAGCGGGTCGTCTCGATGCGGCCGTACGCGACGGGCAGAACCCAGCGCGTTTGAGCCACACGGGAAACAGCATATCTCTCGTCCAGAATCCAAATTCAGATTCGGCGGGATCCTGCCTCTATGGACCCGCCTGGAAGATTGTCGAAACGGCAATCACCAGGCGCGGGTCCTGCGTTCTATCGGAACTGGAGCGGTATAAACAAGCTTATGCCCGGTGCCGACTGCGGGGCATAGACCACGGGTGGCGGCGCATACACATAGTCCTGGTTGCCGTAATAGTTGTCGGAATAGTCGCCGCGACGGTGGTCATTGTTGGGATGCTGATAGGCCTGCCGATTGCCGTGATCCGACTGATGCCCCTGGTTATGGTGATAGTTGTTATTCGCTCCATGCTGCTCCTGGCCCTCGTGATTGCCGTTTCCGTTTCCGTTTCCGTTTCCGTTACCGTTGCCTTCGCCGAAGGCGGGCGCCATGGACATGCCGCCAAGAGCCAGTGCCAGGCCAACTGCAGTCGTGATTCCGGTCTTCATCGAGCCCATGCACGCGGCTCTCACTCTTTGAATTTTCATGATGTACTCCTGTCTGCGATCCGGGACCTTACTGAGGTGCCAGTCCGCTTCCCGTTGCGAGTGTCTTGAGATCACCCCTTCTTCGCGGCGTGGTGATGGTCAGTCTGGAAGATCAGATCGGCGTTCTTCTTCTGAACGTCGGACATGCTGTCGTAGAGTGCCTGAAACGCCGGGGTGAGCTTTCTGATGCCGTCCGCATGGGCATCGGCGATCTGGCCATAGGACTTGAGATCGTCGACAGCGCTCATGCTGTTGGCTTGACTGGTTCGTGCCTGTCTGAGCGAGTCCATCGTTCCCGCGTTGTCACGCATGACCTGAGCGACCTTTTGCCAAAGTTCTTCCTGCGCCGCGGTGATCTGAAGCCTCGTGTGAAGTCCACTGATACGCGTATCGATCTGGCTATGGGCCGCAACGTTCATCACGCTTGCACGTGGTTGAGTCTGGGTGGGGGAAGCAGCGCTCGCAGGATTGGCGAATGCCGTTATCGCGAGAAAAACCGCTATCGCGAATGCGGGCGCGGGTCGCGGTTGGAATGGGGTGCCAACGAGTCTCATGATCGGTCTCCAAAGGAGTTCGATGGACTCGCAAAGGGACCACCGTCAGTGCGGCG
Source organism: Paraburkholderia sp. GAS32 (assembly GCF_050434225.1). Taxonomy (NCBI): domain Bacteria; kingdom Pseudomonadati; phylum Pseudomonadota; class Betaproteobacteria; order Burkholderiales; family Burkholderiaceae; genus Paraburkholderia; species Paraburkholderia sp. GAS32. Next base: position 107,641 of record NZ_JBNPVS010000015.1, read on the forward strand.
AATTCAATCGAACAAATCATTTGTGCGCCGACTCCCGACCGGCGTCTGTCCGGTGCCGTACCGACTGCTTCGTCCATCGAGGTCATGCTGTGGCGATGGAAGCAGCGCTCAAGGAGCGAGGTGATGAACAAAGACCAGATGCAGGGATGGATAAGAGAGATCACGGGCAAGCTGCGTACCGGCCTCGGCAAGACCATGGGAAACCGGACGGTCGCGTGGAGGGGGCGCGTCGAGCAGGTCATCGGCAAGACGCAGGCATCGTATGGCGATGCCAAGGCGCGCTTCAAGAAACGCTAATAATCGACCGATGCGCCGCATGGTGCAGTACGTTAGCGCGCCAGGACCCCGCTCCTCCACTCCGCTTAAAGCCGGGCGACGTCGCCGATGGCATCGGCAAATGCCTTCGGCGCTTCCTGCGGCAAGTTATGTCCGATACCGCCGTCGATGTTCCGGTGCTGATACTTGCCGGTGAATTTCTTCGCGTAGGCTGCCGGCTCGGGATGCGGTGCGCCATTGGCGTCGCCCTCCATCGTGATGGTCGGAACCGAAATGGTCGGCCCCTTCGCGAGCCGCGCTTCGAGTTCGTCGTATTGCGGCTCGCCCTTGACCAGACCCAGACGCCAGCGGTAATTGTGAATCACCACCGCGACGTGATCGGGATTTTTGAAGGACTCAGCCGAGCGGTCGTACGTCGCATCGTCGAAATTCCATTTCGGCGACGCGAGACGCCAGATCAGCTTGTTGAAGTCGTGGCGGTTCGCTTCGTAACCTGCATGGCCACGCTCCGTGGCGAAATAGAATTGATACCACCAGGCCAGTTCAGCCTTCGGCGGCAGCGGCGCCCGGTTGGCTTCCTGACTGCCGATCAGATAACCGCTGACCGACACCATCGCCTGGCATCGCTGCGGCCACAACGCGGCGATAATATTCGCCGTGCGCGCGCCCCAATCGAAGGCGCCAAAGATGGCTTTGTCGATCTTCAATGCATCCATCAACGCAATGATGTCGACGGCCACCACCGCCTGCTGACCGTTGCGCGGCGTATCCGCGGACAGGAACCGTGTCGAACCATAGCCCCGCAAATACGGCACGATGACCCGGTAGCCAGCGGCTGCCAGCAACGGCGTGACTTCAGCAAAGCTGTAGATATCGTAGGGCCAGCCGTGCAGCAGGATGACCACCGGTCCATTCTGCGGGCCCGCTTCCGCATAGCCCATGCTGAGCGTTCCGGCATTGACCTGGCGAATGTTGTCGAACGAAGCAACACGTATTGCAGTGTTCGCATTGGATGGCGTGCCGGTCGACTGCGCCTTGGCGAGCCCGCTCAAACCCAACTCCATCAAGCTGATACCAGCAACTGCCGTCCCAAGCAGACGACGACGTCGAGTATTGATCTGATCCGGCATCGCGGATTCTCCTCAAAGGTTAGCTAAACGGGCGCAAGACATGTCCGGCCTGCGAAGCCAGACGATCTGGCCTGGAATCATTAAAGCCCGTGGACGTATCTGGCGTGTGTCTGCGAAAAGCACCAGTGAAACGTTATGTATTTACCGGCGGTGCAGATACATTGGGATACAAGACGGGGGTAGTTGACGTTCATCGACGAAGAAGTACGGCATACAACGCGATCGGCGAGCGATCGGAATCTAGCCGGCGCCTTTCAACACAAGTGTGGCTTCAAGGCCGCCATCGGGCCGGTTCTGCAACGACAACGTCGCGTCCATCGCCAGCGCGAGCTGCCGCGCAATCGCGAGGCCCAACCCGGTACCGCCGGTTCCGCGATTGCGCGATCCTTCCAGCCGATAGAACGGTTCGAATACCGCTTCCAGCGACTCGGCCGGAATACCCGGCCCGCGATCGAGCACGGAGACCCTCACGTGCCCGTCCTGCGAGGCAACCCTGATCTCGGCCGACCCACCGAACTTCAGCGCGTTATCGACGAGATTGCCCACGATCCGGCGCAACGCCTGAGGACGCGTCACCAGTGCAGCGTCGATTCGACCGTGCAGCGAAACGTCCTTGCCGGCGTCGACATAGTCGAACACCAGACTGTCGAACAGCGCGTCCGGATCGATACGCAGGGGTGCCTCGCTGGCGCCGTGCATGGTGCGCGCGTACGTGACGCCTTCCTTGACCATGGTTTCCATTTCCTGCAGGTCCTGCTGCAGCTTGGCGCCCTGTGGGCTCTCGTCCATCACGTCGACGCGCAAACGCATGCGGGTAATCGGCGTTTGCAGGTCGTGCGAAATCGCCGCGAGGATCTGCAAGCGCTCGGTCATGTACAGCCTGATGCGATCCTGCATGGCGTTGAACGCCCTCGCCGCGCGCGCCACTTCGTCCGGGCCGTCTTCGGGCAAGCGCTCCACCTTAAGGTCCGGGCCCAGGGTATCCGCCGCTCGCGCCAAGTGGCTCAACGGGCGTGTTGCCAACCGTACCGCCAGCCAGCAGCACGCGGCCAGCACCACCAGTTGCAGCACCAGCAACCATGACAACCACGGCGACAGCGGCGCGCCCGGCATAGGGCGATAGTCGATCGTCAGCGGCGTGCCGTCGCTCAACAGCAGATGGACCTGCAGGCGGTCCGGATCGCCGGGGACGGCGTTGGCCGTGAGCGGATAGCGCTTGCCGATGCCGTCGGCGATAGATTGAGCCACTCTCGCTGAGAGCTTCGCATCCGGAGGCGCGCCGGCGACCCCGGGCCCGAGATTGAAGGTATAGGTGCGCCGCGCCAACCTTGGCAACCATTCGGCGCGTTCGTTAGCGGGCAAATGATCGAGCAGCGCGACGGAGCTGGTGACCTCGCGTTCGATGTAACCCATCATCACGTTCGTCATGGTCTGGTCCCGTTCCGTCATGGTGAGCCAGACCGACAGCGTTTGCACCAGCGCAAGGCTGACAAAGAGAATCAGGGCAAGCCGCGCGAACAGCGTGCGCGGCCAACGCAGCAATGCATTCAGCTTCATGGCGTACCTTCGATCATGGTCACCGCCGCCGAAAATACATAACCCTCACTGCGCAGCGTCTTGATGTACCGAGGCTCGCGCGCGGTGTCCTGCAAGCGCTGCCGCAAACGGCTGACCAGAAGATCGATCGAGCGGTCGAATGCATCGGCCTGGCGGCCTTGAGTCAGATTGAGCAACTGATCCCGCGTGAGCACGCGCTGGGGATGATCAAGGAACACGCGCAGCAAGCGGTACTCCGCACCGCTTAAGGCCACCATGGTGCCCTCGGCGTCGAGCAGATGACGCGCCGTGGTGTCGAGACGCCAGTCACCGAAAGCGATCATCGGCGCGGATTCCGTCACCTGCATGCCGGGTGGCAGCATCCGCGCGCGGCGCAGCACGGAGCGGATGCGCGCCAGCAGTTCACGCACCGCAAACGGTTTGGACAGGTAATCGTCCGCGCCCATTTCCAGCCCGACGATGCGATCCGTCTCCTCGCTGCGGGCGGTCAGCATCAAGACCGGTACCGCACGAAACTTGCCGGCACGCAATTCCCGGCACAGCACGAGACCGTCTTCGCCAGGCATCATCAGATCGAGCACGATCAGATCAGGCGCGCCCTGTTCGAGGACCGTGCGCATCTGCCGGCCGTTGGCGGCCAGCGAAACGCGCATGCCGTTCTTCTCGAGATAGGTGGCAAGCAATTCGCGGATGCCGCGATCGTCGTCGACGATCAGGACGTGGTCGGTGGTTTCCATCAACGGATCAATCCTTTCGACGATTGACGCGCACCCGGTTCACGTTGATCAGCGAACAGTGCACGGGGTGCGCCAGTTCCGCCGCCAATCCGCCCGCGAGGAAGGCGAGAATTGTCATGAGTTTTCTCATGCATCCTCCACGACGGACAGGCTGGCGCCATTGGCTACGCTCGCCTCCAGCGTATACGGATCGACACCCTCCAGGCAACCGATGTTGACCCGCCACAGCTGCGGATCTCTACGCGTCTGATGGAATGGATAAATACCGCAGTGCTTGCAGAAATAGTGCTTCGCCGTGCGCGTATTGAACTGATAAAGCGTCAGCGCTTCCTCACCCTTCAGGATTTTCAGTTCACCCGCGGCAAACGGCGGCGTCATCAGCGCGCCCTTGCGCCGGCACAGGCTGCAATTGCAACGCCCAGCGGGCAGGACATCGGTACGGACTTCAAATTTCACGGTCCCGCAATGACAGGATCCTTGCAGCAGTTCGGTACTCATGTGGCTTCTCCACGGTAGGAATGGCTGCTTTATAGCCTGGTACGCGCGACGCTTTGTATCCCAATGTATCTGGGCGTTCCCCTGACACAAAACATTGCACCCGCGCCGCCTCGGCGACACAAGCCAGATACGAACGGGCGTTCAAATGCACCCATGCCAACCACTGGAATGCCTGAGGCGGCGTACGGGCCCATGCCCGGATCGCCGCTCTGCTCTCCTCTCTGAAAGGACGCTGACATGCTCTCCCGACTCAAAACCACCGCTACCGTCGCCCTGTTCGCCGCCACCGTGACAGCCGGCGCCGCCGCAATCGCGACGCTCGTTGCAAGTCCCGCGGCCAGCGCTGCCGCCGGTCCCGTTGCAAACCAGCTCGACAACAACGCCACCGCGCCGGAATTCACTGGCATCGATAAATGGCTCAATAGCGATCCCCTGACCTTGCAACAGTTGCGGGGCAAGGTTGTGCTGGTCGACTTCTGGACCTACACCTGCATCAACTGCATCCACGTGCTGCCCTACGTCAAGACCTGGAACCAGAAATACAAGGACCAGGGCCTGGCGGTGGTCGGCGTCCACACACCCGAGTATCCGTTCGAGCGCAACACGGACAACGTCAAATCGGCGATCAAGCGCTTCGGCATTACGTTCCCAGTCGCGCAGGACAACAACTACGCAACATGGCGCGCCTACGACAACCAGTATTGGCCCGCGTTTTATCTGGTCGACAAGAAAGGGCACGTGGCCTACACGCACTTCGGCGAAGGCGACTACGAACAGACCGAAGCGAAGATCAAGGCGTTGCTGGCGGAAAACCCGTGATTCGCATCGCAATGTACTTGGGCTGATCAATCAGTCATGCCCGCCCGGCACGATCTCGCGGCTGAACGCATCCATCTCGCGAATCAGGCTCTGGGCGGCCAGCTTCACCAGCGCGCCGCCCTTCTCCTGAGATGCCTGGGCCGGATCCGAGCCCATCCGTCCATCGGGATAGCGCGCGCGGAACTCGAGCGCCTCGCGAATCGGCCCGGACGGCGCGATCTGCGGGGCGTAGCGGGCTTTCTTGATCGTCTCGGGAAGCGCCCACTGAGTGATGGCAATTTCGGAGGGCGTCGCATGCACGCCATGTCCTTCGGGAAACTGTTCGCGCGCCAACTCGCCCACGCCTTCGAGATCCCACCAGTTGCATAGCTTCAGTGCGAACCCCAAGCGGCGCCGCGCAAAACTGGCCTCGGCATAAATCTCGGAGAACGCAGCTTCGATCGACGCGATGTTGCCGCCATGGCCGTTCAGAAACAGGATTTTCTCGAAGCCATGAACTGCAAGCGAGCGCGTCCAGTCGCCAATGGCCGCAATGAAGGTTGATGGCCGCAAGGAGATGGTTCCCGGGAAGCCCAGGTGATGCTGGGCCATGCCGATATTGAAGGTCGGCGCAATCAGGATGTCCGCACTCTTCTCGGCTTCGTGCGCGATGATTTCCGGGCACAGCCAGTCGGTGCCCAAAAGACCGGTGGGGCCGTGCTGCTCGTTCGAACCGATAGGAACGACGATCGAACGGCTTCGCTCCAGGTATTGCCCCACTTCGGCCCATGTCGACAGGTGTAAAAGCATTTGAAGTCCTCTGCTTCGCCGTGTCCCGCAGGAACGCGGCGCATTGGGTTGACTGCTGCTCCTCGACGACGCCTGCGGGTGTCGATGGAAGAGCGTCCTTATCCGGATCCGGGCGTGCCCAGATCGCTATTCTGACGGCAACCTGTTCGCGACGAGCAGCGCAGAGCCGCATAACGCCAGGCCGGCAATTATCAGGAGTCCAAGATGCAAGTTGCCGGTTGCCGTCTTCGCCCAGCCGATGATGGCGGGTCCCCAGAATCCACCAGACAAGCCAATCGTATTGATCAAGGCAATACCGCCCGCTGCCGCATCGCCCTTGATGTATTCAGAGGGGATGGCCCAAAACACCGTATACGCCATCCACAACATCGTCGTGGTGAGCGTCAACAGGACGAGCGTGGCGACGAGGTTGCCGTCCATCAAAACCGACAGGGAAAGCAATACCGCGGCGAGCAGCGCCGGCACCGAACTGTGATAGCGCCGTTCGCCACGTGTGTCCGATCTGCGGCCGATGAAATACATGCCGAAGGCGGCCCCAACGTACGGAATCGCCGAGTACCAGCCAAGCCGGATCGTATCGTTGACGCCTTGCGACTTCACGATGGTAGGCAGCCAAAAGCTCATGGCATAGATCGACGCGATGATGCAGAAGTACGCGCACGCCAGCAGATAGATCTTGGGGTTGCGCAACACAGCCTTGAACGAGTGATCTCCAGCCGGGATCGCCACGAGTTCGGCCTCGAGCAGGCGCTTCTCGTCATCGCTCAGCCAGCGGGCCTGCGCGGGCCGATCCGACAGGACAAACAGCGTCAGCACACCCAGCACAATGCATGGCAAGCCTTCGGCGAGAAACATCCACTGCCAGCCGGCGAGACCCGCTGTGCCGGCGAAGGTGGTCATCAGCCAGGCCGAGACGGGGCCACCGACAATGCCGCCAATCGGGCCGGCGAGAAAAACGATCGCGATGGCCCGGGCCATACGCGAGGGACCGTACCAGCGCGACAGGTAAAAAATCATGCCCGGCGCGAAACCCGCTTCGAAGATGCCAAGCAGAAAGCGCATTCCGTAGAACATGTGAACGTTGCGCACAAACAGCATGCAAGCCGATGTGATGCCCCATAACACCAGGATTCGACAGAAGGTTTTCCGTGCGCCGACTCTCGGCAGCATGAGGTTGCTCGGCAGCTCGAACAGCACGTAGCCCAGAAAGAAGATACCGGCGCCCACACCGTAAGCGGCATCGGAAAACCCGAGGTCGCTTTGCATCTGCAACTTGGCAAAGCCGACGTTGACGCGATCCAGATAAGCGAACAGATAACACATCAGAAGAAACGGGAGTAGCCGCCAGTTAAGCCTGTCGTAGAGCGCGGAAACATCGTCCTCGTCGATTGTGGTTTGAATTGCTGCCATGCCTGTCTCCCTGTTCACCGTTTCGTCCGGCTCGTCTTCCGGATGAATAGTGGCAACGCCCAGCCGAACTAGCAACAGCAACTAAGTTCATGTATCGTTGCTCACAGGGCAACGGCAGCAATGAAAGGACAGCCGACATGCGAGAAATCAACCAGCAACGCCTCCGGTATTTCCATGAAGTACTGACTCACGGAACGATTCGCGGCGCCGCGGATAGCCTCAACACGTCCCCTTCCGTGATTACGCGGCAGATCAAGCTACTGGAAGACGAACTCGGCGTGATGCTGTTCGAGCGCCAGGCCCGCGGCGTCAAGCCCACTGAGTCGGCGGCGCATCTGCTCGAATTCTGGCGAGGGTATCGGTCACAGCAGGAGAAACTGGAAGACCAGCTTCATGCCTTGCAGGGCCTCCAGCAAGGCCATGTTCAACTGGCCATCAGCGAAGGCTATGTCGATGCGCTGGTCGATGAAGTGCTCACCCCGTTCTGTGCGCGGTATCCCAAGCTGGACATCGGCGTGGAGATCCTTGCTGTCGACGACGTGCTGAACGAAGTGGCCGAAAGCCGCGCGCATATCGGTCTTGCCTACAATCCGCCGCCGCATTCGCGCATCGAATATCGCGCGAGTTCAGCGCAACCCGTCGTTCTGCTGGTCCGCCCGGAGCATCCGCTGGCGGTGAGAGGCGGGCCAGCAAGCATCGAAGACGTGCTCGCCTATCCGCTGGCATTGATGCCGGCCACCTTCGGAATCGGTCACGCGGCAAAGATGTTGGCGTTCGCCGAGAACATCGAGATCCGTCCGACGCTCACCACGAATTCGCTGAGCGCGCTCAAGCGCTTCGTCGCGTCGGAAAACTTCGTGACGCTCGTTGGCGAATTTGCCGCGTATCGGGAGATCGCGGCGGGCGAATTAACCGTCGTGCCAATCGACCATCCCCTGTTCCGCGGTATCAAGGCGCGGCTGCTCGTCAAATCCGGCCGGCCGCTCGCGGCCGCCCCGCAGGAGATGCTCGAATGGATCCTGCGCCATATGACCATGTTCGCGGAGCCGGATAACGCCTAGTGCGTCGACGCATTCGCATCTGTCCCTGCTAGCGGAAAACCCGCGCTTCGTATCGCAATGTATCTGGGCCTCCAGGTGATACAGAACATTGCAATTGACCCGGTTTCTCGACACAAGTCAGATACGTCGGCACGTTTTAATGCATCAACGCCGGATGCAAGACACAAGCAAATCGCAGATGACGGACCGAATTGCTGCCCTTGCTCCTGACATCGCGGCGCCTTCCTTTTAATTTATTGGTTCACGGAGAACGACATGAAAACCTCAATGATCGCTTTGGCATTCGCTGCATTCGCTACCGCCGGCTTCGCTCACGCCTCTGAAGCTCCCGCAACAACCGCTGCTCAATCGGCCGCCACGCAAGTGCAGCAATGGAACCCGAGCCAAACCGGCGCGACGCAAAAGACGCGCGCAGAGGTCCGCCACGAACTGGTGCAAGCCCAGCGGGATGGTCAGCTCGCCCAGCTCAGCAGCTTGTATCGCGGTAGCTGATAATCTGAGCGCCGCAAGATTGAACTATGCTTCCAATACGGTAAGCAATCCTCTTGGTTCAAGATGCTTCACACGTTCCACTACGCCCATACCGAGCACGCTCGGCGTGGGCGTATCGCGTTCAATGACTCGTGAGATCACGCTGCTATTGATCAGGAACCTCGCTTTATCGCCCATCGGAAATGCCATGTCAGACACCATCCTTCCCCAATCGCCGTCTCGCCGTCGTTTTGTTAGCGTGGCAGCGGCAGCCGTTGCCGCGGGCTCGCTGAGTCAGCTCGCTTTTGCAGAAACGAATCATGCGATTACTGAGGTTGCCCAGCCGGCCGGCGGCGACAAGACCGCTATTCGTCCATTTCGCGTGCATGTGCCGGAATCGCAACTGATCGACCTGCGCAGGCGCATCAAAGCCACGAGATGGCCTGACCGCGAAACTGTTACGGATGACTCGCAAGGCGTGCCGCTCGCGATGATTCAGGAATTCGCGCGCCATTGGGCGACCGATTACGATTGGCGCAAGTGCGAGGCGAAGCTGAATTCGCTGCCGAATTTCGTGACCGAGATCGACGGGCTGGACATTCATTTCATCCACGTTCGCTCGAAACATGAAAATGCGATGCCGCTCATTGTCACGCACGGGTGGCCCGGTTCGGTCATCGAGATGTTGAAGATTGTCGATCCGCTGACCAATCCCACGGCATACGGCGCAAGCGCATCGGATGCTTTTCATCTGGTCATTCCGTCTTTGCCGGGCTACGGATTTTCAGGCAAACCTACCACGACCGGCTGGGGTCCTGAGCGTACCGCCCGTGCGTGGGTCGTACTCATGAAGCGCCTTGGATACGAGAAATTCGCGGCGCAAGGCGGCGATCTGGGTGGCGTCGTCGCGAATGTGATGGGTAAGCAGGCGCCGCCGGAATTGCTGGGCATCCACGTCAACTTCCCTGCGACTGTTCCGCCCGAGATTGCAAAGGCGCTCGCAGCCGGCGATCCGCCGCCATCCGGTCTATCGGACGATGAAAAGCACGCTTACGAGCAGCTAAGCAGCGCGGCCAAGAAACGGCGTGCCTATGCATTGGAGATGGGAACACGCCCGCAAACGCTCTACGGACTGGCGGACTCACCCGTTGGACTGGCAAGCTGGCTGCTCGATCACGGCGACGGGTATGTTCAGCCGGCGGCGGCGCTGACTTCGGCCGTGTTCGGGCGACCCGTCAACGGAGAATCCGCAGGCGATCTGACACGGGACGATCTCCTCGACGACATCACGCTCTACTGGCTGACGAACACGGGAATTTCCGCGGCGCGCTTCTATTGGGAGTCCCACTTCAACTTCCTGGCCGCCGCCGATGTATCCGTGCCGGCTGCCGTAAGCGTCTTTCCTCGCGAGAACTATCAGGCCCCGCGAAGCTGGACGGAGCGCGCGTATCACAACCTCATCTATTACAACAGGCTCGATAAAGGCGGACACTTTGCGGCATGGGAACAGCCGCAATTATTTGCCGAAGAGGTTCGCGCCGGTTTGAGGCCGCTGCGCAAATAGCGGATCATTGCCAGCTTTGGACCGACCTGGATGGCCGCACTGAGCGCCGCTGCTGCGCACCATTTGCATCGCCCCACCGCGACGGCTTCAAGTAACCTTCACTTTTTGGCCGGTTAACTGGAAAAAATGAATCTAAACGGCAAAAATTTGCCTGTTAGCAGGCAAGGTTCCCGGTGAATTGCTGGCGGAAAAACCCTGATTCGCATCGCAATGTATTGCAGAGGAGGCTAAGCGAGTGTCGAGCCCGCGTAGAATCACCCACTCGTTTCCAGCCACGCACACTCTCCGCACACATCGGACCCGACATGGAAATCAAGTGGATCGAGGACTTCATTGCGCTCTCCCAGTATCAGAGCTTCTCGCGGGCGGCGGAATTTCGGAATGTCACCCAGTCGGGGTTCAGCAGGCGCATTCAGTCGCTTGAGCAGTGGGTGGGCGCGGACCTCATCGACAGAAGCAGCTTCCCCCCAACACTGACGCCTGCCGGACAACTGTTTCGGGAAGCAGCGGTAGATATTCTTGGGAAGCTGTTCGATACGCGAGCCATCATTCGCATCGACCAACGCATGGCGGGCAAAGGCTTGCAAATTGCAGCGGGCCATACGATCGCGCTAAGTTTTCTGCCGGCCTGGTTGAAGGCACTCACTGCCCGTTTCGGCGAGGTACGTGCCCGGGTGATACCCACCAATGTCCACGACTCCATCCTGATGCTCGTGAACGGCAACTGCGAATTGATGTTTGCCTATCATCACCCGGAGCTGCCTCTCCATCTCGACCCAATCAGGTACGAGCATCTCACCGTAGGCGTCGATGTACTGATGCCTGTCTGCCGGCCAAACCCTCGTGGCGCTCCCATCTTCCGGTTGCCGGGAACGGCGGCGCGTCCATTGCCGTTGATTACGTACACGGAAACCAGCTATTTCGGCCGCTGCCTCGCACTCCTCCTGAGCCGGGTCGATGCCACCCCGGCTTTGCGGCCTCACTACGAGTCCGACATGGCCGAGGTCCTCAAGAAACTGGTCCTGGAAGGCGAAGGCGTTGCCTGGCTGCCAAAAAGCTCGATCGTCGCCGAGCTCGAAGCGGGCGAACTCGTCCCGGCCGGCCGGGATGCGTGGCATCTCGAAGTTGAACTTCGCGTCTACCGGGATGCATCCAATCGCAGCGAGTTTCTGGACACGCTCTGGCGCCACCTTCGCGCCGAATCGCAGGCTGTCGATTAAGGGTAATCCCGCGTTATGCGAGTCTCGCATATCCCCATGCAGGACCCGCATTGAGTCTTTTTTGATCATCTCTATCATCCGTCCATACACAGAAACGTCGCTCCTCTAGCGGCGTTTTTGCCCCCCTGCCAGCGTACGGTGGTCACGTCAGACCTTTGTGCGCCTTCCTCGGACTGATGGAAATGAAAAACCGCCTAACGTTCTATATTGTGGTCGGCATGGTGCTCGGCGTGATTGTCGGTTACGTGTGCCATCGGACCGTAGCCGATGCTGCGGAAGCCAAGACAATCGCCGGTTACTTCTCGATCATTACCGACATCTTCTTGCGTCTCGTGAAGATGATTATCGCGCCGCTCGTCTTCGCCACGCTCGTGTCCGGGCTCGCCGGAATGGAAGGGACGAGCGACGTACGCAGAATCGGGTTCAGGTCGGTGGGTTGGTTCGTGTGCGCCTCGCTTTTCTCGCTCGCGCTTGGCCTCGTCCTGGCGAATGCGCTGCAACCCGGCGCCGGCTTGCATATGACGCAGACCAGTTCCGATGTTGCCACCGGTCTCAACACCGCGGGTCTGAACTTCAAGGACTTCGTCACGCATGCGTTCCCTTCCAGCATCATCGATGCGATGGCTCGGAATGACATTCTGCAAATCCTCGTCTTTTCCGTGCTGTTTGGCGTGGTCCTAAGTGCCATCAAGACGGACCCGCGCGTCACACCGTTGATCGCAGGCATCGATGCGCTCGTCCCCGCGATGCTGAAACTGACCGACTATGTGATGCGGCTCGCTCCGATTGGTGTCTTCGGCGCTCTCGCCTCCGCGATTACGGTGCACGGCCTGGACGTGTTGACTACCTACGGCAAGCTCGTTGGAAGCTTCTACCTCGGTCTCGTCCTGCTGTGGGCTGTGCTTATCCTCGTTGGCCACGTCTTTCTGGGCAAATCGATCTGGAAGTTGCTAAAAGCGGTCCGTGAGCCCGCGATGCTCGCCTTCTCTACCGCGAGCAGTGAAGCCGCTTATCCGCGCCTGACCGAAAAGCTTGAACAGTTCGGCATCGACAAGAAGGTCGTCGGCTTCACGTTGCCGCTCGGCTACGCGTTCAACCTCGACGGATCGATGATGTACCAGGCGTTTGCTGCGATCTTTATCGCGCAAGCTTTCGGCATCGACATGCCGCTCAGCGCTCAAATCATGATGTTGCTGGTGCTTATGTTGAGCAGCAAGGGGATGGCCGGCGTCGCAAGAGGCTCCGTGGTGGTGGTGGCGGCCGTTGCCCCGATGTTTCATTTGCCCCCGTCCGGCGTGGTTTTGATCCTCGCCATCGATCAGATTCTCGATATGGGGCGAACCGCTACGAACGTGATCGGTAACAGCATCGCGACGGCCGTTATCGCGAAGTGGGAGGCCAAGCGGGTTGCCAGGCAGAACGACGCAGAGAACAGCGTTGTCCTGGGCCAACTGCAAGGCGAAGCAAAATGATCAGCGCCAACGTGCTGAGCGGGAAGAGGTTCGGTGTGGTGGGCGGCCTGGGTCCACTGGCGAGCGCGGATGTCTTTTTCAAGCTCGTCAAATCGACGCCCGCCTCGAGCGATGCCGAACACGTCGATGTCATTTTCGAGCAGCATCCCTTCCGAAGCGCGGCCATAGGGAGTGAGGCGACGACTCAACGGAAACTCTACATTTTCGACATGATTAGCGGTTTCGAGAAGAGGGGTGTGACGACCGTCGTACTCCCCTGCTTTCTCAGCCACACGTTTATCGACGAGCTAAAGGCTAACTCGCCCTTGCAGATCGTCGATATGGTGGAAGCCGTCCGCAGTCATGTTCGAAGAAAATTTCCGGCTGCACGGCGAATCGGTGTGCTGACCTCGGACTACACCCGTCGAAAGGGGTTATTCGAAAAGTATTTCGCGGAGCCGGAATTTGAAGTCATTCATCCCCGGCCGCGCGACAGTGTCGATCTCATCACCGAAGCCGTCTACGGCGCGAACGGCATCAAGAGCGGAAATCTGTCTGGCCGGCCCGTCGCGCTTCTGCGCGAGGCGTGCGAGGACCTCATCGCGCAAGGTGCACAAATCATCGTGCCGGGTCTGACGGAGATTGCGCTCGTGGCGGAGGAAATGGGCTCGTTTCGAGTGCCACTGATCGATTCGAATCTTGCGTATGCGCAGTACGTGATTGCAGGCGAATACGGTTTGCCCGAATCCATTTTCAAAGTGGGTGTGGTCGGTGGAGTTGGACCTGCAGCGACGGTGGACTTCATGCAGAAGATCGTGCGCAATACGCCGGCGAATCGGGATCAGGACCATATCAGGCTTCTGATCGAACAGAATCCGCAGATCCCCGACCGCACCGAAAACCTGATCGGTGACGGACCCGACCCGACGATTTCGCTTTACGCGACCTGCAAGAAGCTCGAGTCGGGCGACGCGGACCTCATCGCTATTCCGTGCAACACCGCTCACGCATTTGTTGAACGGATTCAGCCGTATCTCGGCATACCGATCGTCAACATGTTGACGGTTACGGTCCGCCACCTGCGCGAAACGTTTCCGCTGCTGCGCTCCGTTGGCGTGCTGGCCACCTCCGGCACGATCGCAAGCGGCGTCTACGAGAAAGCCCTCGAATCGCAGGGTCTGCGGCAAATCGTTCCAACCGCGGAATTGCAGGCCCGCGTGATGGATGCGATCTACGGCAAGGAAGGGGTAAAAGCGGGATTCACTACCGGGCAATGCCTCGATGACATCGCCGCTGCCATTGACGGACTCATAGCGGAGGGCGTCGAAGTCATCGTCCTCGGATGTACCGAGTTGCCGCTTTTATTGCCACAGACGAGTTTCGTGGGGACGACCGGCGCACGCGTCAGTCTCGTCGATCCAACCGATGTCCTTGCACAGCAATGCGTGGCCCTCGCGACGGCGGCCACGGAACGCCCCGTTTCTTTGCGCTGTTAAATCCTTTTAGGAGACTGGATATGAACATCAACACCACCCTTCAACGGGTCGCCTGTCTGCGCAGTTCGAGCACAACGCTCACCGCTGCGCTTCTCGTATGCGCCAGCTGCTTGTGCGGCACGAGCGTGTGGGCTGCGGACACCACTTCCGATAGTGCGGCAGCTACCGAGGCGACGAGTCCGGCAGCCGGATCTCCCCGGATTCTTGTTCTCGCAACCGGCGGCACGATCGCCGGCACAACTGACCCGCGTTCAGCCATTGGCTACAACTCGGGAAACGTCAAAGGCCAGGAACTGGTTCGGGCGGTTCCGGGCATTGAAAAACTCGCGAGCATCAGCTCCGAGCAGATTTCCAATGTCGGGTCGCAGGATATGAACGACGAGATCTGGTTCCGGCTTGCGCGCCGTATCCAGGAGGCCTTCGATCGAAACGAGGCAGATGGGATCGTGATCACCCACGGCACGGATACGATGGAAGAAACGGCGTTCTTCCTGCAAAACGTGGTGCGCTCGGACAAACCGGTGGTCCTCGTTGGGTCAATGCGGCCGGGCGGGTCGACGAGCGCGGACGGACCCGGCAATCTCTACGAAGCGGTGGAAGTCGCGGCGAGTCCGAAATCCCGAGGCAGAGGTGTGATGGTGGTCATGAATGACCAGATTCACGCGCCACGCTGGATCACCAAGACCAATACGACTGCCGTGCAGACTTTTGCGTCGCCGAACGCGGGTGTGATCGGCTATGTCGATCCGGCGAGCATTCGTTTCGTCGCGCCTGCTCCTGCGTCTGCGCTTGCGTCCACACGCGATGTGCTTAGCTTGCCGGCGAACGGCCGCCTGCCGCGTGTAGAAATCGTTTATGCCCACAGCAATATGGACGGCACCCAGATTGATCACGCGATTGCCGATGGAGCAAAGGGGATCGTATTGGCAGGCGAAGGCGATGGCGATGCGTCCAAGGAAGCACTGGCTGCCCTCGACCGCGCGGCGAAGAAGGGTATTGTCGTCGTCCGCTCGACGCGTGTGATGTCTGGATTCGTCAACAGAAATGTGGAGGTCGAAGACGACAAACGCGGCTTCGTCGTCTCGTTCGATCTGAATCCGCAAAAGGCCCGCTTGCTCACGCAGTTACTTGTCGCAAACGGCATCACTAACCCCGGCAAGGTTCAGCAGGCCTTTTCGGCTACCTTTTGACCGTGGTCCGGCAAGCTCTGATTAGCGGCGTGCGCCGCTAATCAGGCAGCGCACGTCGATGCCGCTCGACGCTGTCGCCGTCAATCGACCTATCCGACATGCAAATCACGAGTCGGCGCATGCGTGCGTTGCCGCGTCTCCCACCCCTCTGCCAAACCCACATCGGCATCGGACGCGGGCAACATGGACACCGCGCGAACCAGGTCCGAAGCGCGTTCAGCGAGCATGATCGTCGGCGCGTTCAGATTGCCATTGGGTTCAGTCGGGAAAACAGATGAATCGATGACTCGCAAGCCTTCGATGCCGCGAACCCGTAACTCGGAATCGACCACGGCCATGTCATCCTCTCCCATGCGACATGAACCGCAAGGATGCATCGTACTTTCAAGGTTCGCCCTGACGAAGGCATCGATCTGTTCATCCGTTTGCACGTCCGGTCCAGGAGCGAGTTCAGCATCACGAAAGCGGTCCATCGCCGGCTGCCCGATGATCTCCCGGGTCAAGCGCACGCAGCGTCGAAATCCTTCCCGGTCCTCTTCCCGATCCAGGTAGTTGAAGCGGATCTCCGGATGCGTATAGGGATCGGCCGACACCGCTCGCACATGGCCCCGGCTCTTCGGCTTGTTCGGCCCGGTCAGCACCATGAATCCGTGTCCTTTGAACGGCTTGTCGCCGTCATAGCGCATGGCGGCCGGCAAGAAATGGAATTGAATGTCGGGCCAGCGCAACCCGGCTTCGGAGCGGATGAATCCGCCCGCCTCGAAATGGTTGCTGGCGCCCAGACCATCCTTGAAAAGAAGCCAGCGCAATCCAATCATGAATTTGCTAAACGGGTCCATTTTCGCGTTGAGCGTGACGGGCTCCTTGCACGCGTACTGGATATAGATTTCCGCGTGATCCTGAAGGTTTTCGCCTACTCCGGGCAGGTGGTGCCGAACCTCGATCCCCGCTTTCCGCAGTACGTCGGCCGGGCCGATTCCAGAACGTTGCAGCAAGTGCGGCGAACCGATAGGACCGGAGGCGATCAATACCTCAGAACGGCACCGCGCGACATGCGTGCGTCCGCCTTGATCGTATGCGACCCCAACGGCGCGCTTGCCCTCGAGAATCACGTGACGTGTCATCGCATTCGTCACTACGGTCAAATTCGGGCGCTTCATTGCAGGGCGCAAGTAGGCGTTCGCGGTCGACCAGCGCACACCATCCTTGACGGTCATGTGCATTGCCCCGAAACCCTCCTGCATATGGCCGTTGCAGTCCTCCGTCTTGATGTATCCGGCTTCTGCCCCTGCCGCGATCCACGCACCGTACAGCGGATTCTCCATGTTGTTGCCGTTGTTGGTGCACAGCGGCCCCTCCGCACCCCGGTACTCATCCCCCCCGAACTTGTAACTCTCGGCCCGGCGAAAATAGGGCAAACAGTTGCGATAACCCCAACCTCGCGCACCCAGTTCCTCCCATTCGTCGAAGTCGCAAGCGTGGCCGCGAATATAGACGAGGCCATTGATCGACGACGAACCTCCCAGCACTTTGCCGCGCGGACAATGCAACTGGCGGCCATTCAAATGAGCCTCGGGCGCGGTCTGATAACGCCAGTTGTACTTGGCCGTATTCATCGGCATCGAAAACGCGCTCGGCATCTGAATGATGACGCTGCGATCGCTGCCGCCGTATTCCAGCACAAGAACGCGGACCGCCGGGTCCTCGGTAAGCCGGTTGGCCAACACACATCCGGCCGATCCGGCGCCCACAATGATGTAATCGAATTGCTCGGTAACCATGATATTTTCCTGATTTCCAGATCTTGACGGGGTCGTCCGTATTTCAGTATCGACCCTTGTCGCCGGTGGTGTATTGCGGTGATGTCTTCTCGATATGAGCGATCACCGATTCCTCATACTTCAGATCGAGCGAGCGCGACAAGGCGTAGTAGGCGATGCCCGAGACGAACAGACCGACCAGCCACGCCAGATCGACGCTACCCATGGCACGCGCAAGCGGGCCGACATACACCTCGTTTGAGCCGTCGAGAACACAGAAGAACGGAATCATCGCGACAAAGCCGATTGCGTATGCGATCAAACCGCGTGCACCCCATGTTCCGTACAGATTGTTGTGAGGCATGAAGAAGTGCGGAATGGCATAGCGACCCTTGCGGACGAAGAAGTAGTCCGTCAGATTGACAGCGGTCCAGGGCACGAGAAAATACAGCATGACGACGAGGTAAATATTCAGGACGGAGAGTCCCTTACCCGAGGTATAGATGCTGAGCGCAACACCCAGCTGAAGGATCACCACAAAGAGAATCGCCAGAATACGAGCCTTGGGCGTCGGCTGGACTTTATGGAACGAATCGAGTGCTGTGATGGCCGTCAATTTGGCGCTATAGATGTTCATTGCGATCACCGGCAGAAACGCCAGAATCGTGACGCCGACCACCACACTTCCCATCCCCGGCGCCAGGTCGTTACCCACCTGACTCAATGCGACCAGCACATCGGTCGCGTGCAGATGGTCCGCGAGCCAGCCGCCAATCGCGATCATCCACGCACCCGACAGGGATGCGCCGAGAAACACAGCCGCGATCAGCTTGCCGCTCGGCGTGTTTTTCGGCAGGTAGCGCGAATAGTCGGATACATACGGCGCGTAAGCGATGTTGTAGCTGGCGGCGGCCGCGAATTGCGCAATGAACGCAATCCAGTTGAAGCCCAGCGGTGGCGTCGGTGTCACGCCCGGTGCGACAGCGGCGAGGGGCACGTCAGGCACCCAGTGCATCAGGACGGCCACCGTGACCAGACCATAGAGGGGAAGCGACAGGTACAACGCCCATTTGAAACTGCGGTGCATCCAGTCGTGGCCGAGAATCGCCAGAACCGAAGCCGGCACGGTCACGGCCAACGCCACCTTGACGGGGTCCCAATTGAACAAGGCTTTGAGACCTTGCATCATCAGCACCAGGTTGACGATGTTGAATCCTGCAAACACGAATAGCGTCGCCAACAGGACGACGATGACCCCGCGATAACCGAATTGCGCTCTCGACTGGATCATCTGCGGCAAGCCGAGATGCGGGCCTTGCGAGCCGTGAAAGGCCATGAACAAGGTGCCGAACATGATGCCAAGCGTACCGGCTATCGTGGTCCACAGCGCGCTCAGACCAATGCTGGGACCAACAAAACCGATGGTCATGGTGAAGAATGTGAAGTTACCCAGAAACCAGAATGGCCCCTGCCTGGACAATCTGTCGGTTCTTTCGCTATCCGGAATGAAATCGATCGAGTGACCTTCGATCGCGCCATGCTCGACGCCAACTACCGTGCTTTTAACTACTTCGTCTGTTGCTTGCATCATGTACCCCTGACAGCAATGAGAGGTTGATGGAATAGATTTGATCCGGCATGCATGCTGGCCGCGGCGCCACGCTCGTCTGGAGACGCCTCCGGCGCATTGACGGTTCAGTGCAGCGTGATCCAGACCGCCTTGCTCTCCATCAGATGATCGAGTTGCTCGGGGCCGAGGTCTTTGCCAAAGCCGGATTCCTTGAATCCGCCGAACGGCATCGAAGGATCGATCGTGCTATGGGCATTGACGTAGACGGTACCCGCGCGCAGTTGCGGGATCAGTTTGTGAACGCGATTCAGGTCATTGGAGTAGATCGCGGCAGCAAGACCGTATGGCGAGTCATTCGCCTGCGACAACGCATCGCCCAGATCGTCAAAGGGCGTGGTCACCAGCACAGGTCCGAAGATTTCTTCACGGACGATCTTCATGTCGCTGCGGCAATGCGTAAAGATGGTCGGTTCGACGAAGTAGCCTGCCCGGTCCAACACGCGGCCACCATGCACGATTTCCGCGCCTTCGCGGCGCCCGGCTTCGATATAGGAAGCGACGCGATCCTTCTGCAGCGCGGAAACGAGCGGGCTGATGAAGCAATCGCGATCGAGGCCCGGTGCGATCTTCAACTTACGCGTGTGCTCGACTAGCGCGCCAATGAATCTGTCGTGAATGCCGCGCTGGATGTAAACCCGCGTACCCGCGTCGCAGACCTGTCCAGAATTGAAGAAGACGCCGTTTGCTACGGCCTGGGCCGCCGCTTCGATGTCTGCGTCCTCGAGCACGAGTACCGGCGATTTTCCGCCCAGTTCGAGTGTCATACGTTTGATGCCGCCCACAGCCGCTTGCCCGACAGTTCGGCCCACCTCGGTGGAACCGGTGAACGTGATCTTGTCTATGCCCGGATGAGCGGCCATAGCGGCACCAATTTCGCGCCCTCGCCCCGTTATGACATTCACGACGCCATCCGGAATTCCAGCCTCCTGCACCAACTCTGCGAAGCGAAGTGTGGACAGCGACGTGAGTTCGGCGGGTTTGATCACGGTCGTACAACCGGCAGCGAGCGCCGCCGCAACCTTCCACGCCATGGTTTGCAGCGGGAAGTTCCACGGCACGATAACGCCGACCACGCCGATGGGCTCCTTGCGCGTGTAAGCAACGTATTCACCAGGCAGGGAGGGTTCTACCGTACGGCCGTGGAGCTTCGACGCCCAACCGGCGAAATAGCGGAAGGTGTCGATCGTGCCTTGTACGTCGACGTCACGCGCATTGGCAACAGACTTGCCTACGTCGATCGATTCGATCTCGGCCAACTCCGTTGCATTCGCTTCGATCAGATCGGCGAGGCGATGCAGCAGTCGTTCGCGCTCAAGGGGTTTGAGCTTTCTCCACGGTCCACCGTCGAACTGCTTGCGGGCAGCGTCGACCGCACGATCCAGATCGGTGGTCGTACCCAGGGGAATGTGCGTGATCACGCCCGCGGTAGACGGTTCGAGCACTGTGCAGGATTCGCGATCGCCTTGTGGCACCCAGGCACCGCCAATTAACATCTTCTGCGGCCGGGTGAGAAAGCGTTGTGTCTCTTCCCGGATGCCGAACGTCTCCAGATAGGTTTGTACGACCTTGTCCATCATTGTCTCCTGTCTTACGGATTGACTGCTATTCGGCCTCTCATGAGCCGGTTTCGTGCAGAAAGGTCCGCCTGTTCCTGGCACGTTTGTTCGTGGATCCTGCGTTGTAGCCGACAGGTTCGGCCGTTCAAAAGCGACCGGGGTCCATCGATATAAACGCGGCTTGTGGCAGCGCGGTGTTTTGAGAGACTATGGACGACAAGGCCGGGGGTAAAAATAACGTGAATCAGATGTTCATATCGGGAATACCGAAGCAAGTGGCGCAAGGAGAGCAACGACCGTGATCCAGTTGCAGGACGTGGACCTCAAGCTACTGAGGGTTTTCATGACGGTGGTACGGTGCGGCGGATTTTCCGCTGCCCAGGCGACCCTGAACGTTAGCCAGTCGACAATCAGCGAGCAAATGACAACGCTCGAAACGCGCCTCGGACTCAAGCTTTGCGAGCGGGGCCGGAGCGGATTTCGCCTCACCGAACACGGCGTGGCCACTTTCGAGGCAGCGCAACGGCTGCAGGTGGCGGTAGAGAGCTTCTGTGTGGATACCGACGCGCTAAAAAAACACGTCTCAGGAAAGCTGTACCTCGGCATCATTGACAACACGGTGACCGACTCGGCCTCGCCGCTGCCGCAGGCGCTGCAAGCGTTTGTATCGAGAGGGCACGACGTGCATCTGGATGTCTACGTCGGCACGCCCGCCGAACTGGAAGAACGTGTGCTGGACGGCCGGCTGCATATCGCAGTCGGGCATTTTCCGCTTCACGTGCCGGGGCTGACCTACACCGACCTGTATTGCGAACCGGACGGTCTGTATTGCGGGAAGGGTCACGCATTCGCAGGCCGATTGCCTGGCGACGCCGCGCTCGACGAGGCCATCGCATCCAGCCGTGTGGTAGCGCGAGGGTATCTTCAGCAGCACGACCTGCGAATGCTGAAAGTGAGCAAAGCCGCAGCAACCGTCGACAATATCGAGGCGCAGGCCATCCTTATTTTATCGGGCGCCTACATCGGATTTCTGCCGATTCACTACGCCGCCCGTTGGGTCGCGCGCGGCGAGATGCATCAGATCTGCCCGGCGCAGCTCGGCTCGCATTGGCCATTTTGCGCGATCACGCGGCGGGCCGCCGCGCCGCCTACCATCCTGCAGGTCTTCATGATCGACCTGATGGAAAGCTACCGTATGGTTCAGCGGACGGCACCCATCGCATAGGGCTACCGCAGCGTCGTGCGGCACGACCCTTCGCCATGGTTGGGCGACATGAACCTACGGCTGCGTCGACGCCAGCGGCGTAGGCTCACCATTTCGATAGGTATAAATCGTGATTGGCGAGTCCGTCAGGTCGCGGTTTCTGTCAAACCGGTAGTGCCCGGAAACACCATGAGAATCGATGCCGGCGAGCGCGGCACGATACTGAGCCGGTTCGATCGAATTGGCTTTCTGCATTGCCTGCGCCACGATATTCACGCCATCGTACAAGGCCGCGCTGTAGGTCAACGGATCAGTATGAAAGCGTTGCTTGTAGTCCGCCTTGAACTGACGACCCTCGGGTGTCTGATCGAGCACCGGGCCGCCTTGTGGGCAATACACGCGTGTATCGACCGCATCGCCGCCGAGTTTCGCCAGTTCGGCGTTGCACATGGCATCGCCGCCGAGGAGATAGCCGTTCATCGCAAGGCGCTTCATCTGTTTGCGCAGCGCACCGGCTTGCGCGTAATAACCGCCGTAGAAAATCCCTTCCGCGTTCGCGCCCTTGACGTGTGTGAGGATCGAGACGAAGTCGGTCGCCTTGTCGGTCGTATATTCCCGATCGACAATCTCGATGCCGTTGGCTTTAGCGGCATTGACGAATTCATCGGCGAGGCCCTGCCCATATGCGGTGCGATCGTCAATCACCGCGATGCGCTTGATCTTCAGTTCCTTTGCCGCAAATTCACCCATCCGGCTGCCCAGTTGCGTATCGCTGGCGGAGATGCGAAACACGAACGGATAGCCGTGTTGCGTGATCGACGGATTCGACGCGACGGTCGCCATCACGATTCCGGACACGTTCACCAGGTTTGAAATCGGAATCGCGACCCCCGAATTGAACGGCCCGAAGATGACCTTCACGTTGGCGTCGACCAGGCTTTGCGCAACCGTCATGCCGGTACGCGGATCGGCGGCGTCATCCTGCGAAACCAGTTCGAAACGGGTTTTCTGGCCACCGATCACAAGCCCCTGTGCATTCAGACGCTCGATCGCCATCCTGACGCCGTTTTCGTCGTCCTTGCCGATGGCGGCCTGCGGACCGGTCAAGGGTCCGGTCAAACCGATTTTGACCACCTGCTCTGCCGCCGTCGCGCCCACCGACACCATGCTCAAAGCGACTGCTGCCAACCAGCTTGCACCTGCGTACGGCTTTTTCATCGTGCTCTCCTCACATCATGACGTGCCTGACCGCCTTGCCGCCGGAAGTGGCGAACGCGTGGCGCTTCGGCACAGAAAACATCGCTTTGGGGCCGCACTGTCCGTATGCCTTCGCCGAACGTTGGGCAGTGGGGTTGACAGCAATTCTGTGTAGCCAAATTCCTCAATAAAATGCACCATTGATGAAACACATTTCGGTAATTCCCGAAGTAATCGAGAGGCGGCACGATGCAAGTTCAGGACACGGATCTCAAGCTGTTGCGGATCTTCGAAACCATCGTGCGATGCGGCGGTTTCGCCGCGGCACAACCGATTCTCAACATTGGTGCATCGAGCATCAGCGAATACATGTCGCAACTGGAGACCCGCCTCGGGCTGCGCTTGTGTGAACGCGGACGCGCGGGTTTTCGCCTCACGGAAGAAGGCGCGGAGTTGCACGCCGCCGCGCAACGTCTGCTCGGTGCCGTCGATACGTTTCATATGGAAGCTGGCGCGTTGCGCAATCAGCTTTCCGGCGTGCTGCGCTTTGGCATGATCGAAGCGACCTTGACCGACAAATACTCGCCGCTGCCGGCCGCGATTCGCGAGTTTGGCCAGATGGCGCCCGAAGTCCGCCTGCACGTGCAGATCGACACACCGGGGAGCATGGAGCAGCACGTGCTGGACGGCCGCCTGCATCTCGCCGTGGGGCCGTTTCCCGCGCGTATCCCCGGCCTCGACTACGTGCCGCTCTATCGCGAGGAACAGGGGCTTTACTGCGCGTCCACCCATCCGCTGTATGAACGGGCAAGCGGACGCGTGCCCGTTGCGGTGCTCAGCAAACAGCGGCTCGCTGCCCGCGCGTATCTCGGCAACCAGGAGCTCAAGCTGCTGCGCATGCCGCAGGCCGCAGCCTCGGTCGACAACGTCGAAGGCCGAGCCATGCTGATCCTGTCGGGCAACTACATCGGCTTTCTACCGCCCCACTACGCGCAGCCTTGGGTAGACGGCGGTCTGTTGAGCCGCATCGATCCCGAGCACTATGTGACACATCTGGACTTTCAGATCATCACGCGCAAGGGCGGCGAATCGGCGCGGGTAGTGCTGGCCTTTTGCAACCAGTTGCGGGTTGCGGCCAAGCAGGTGAGCCGCGCCACGCGGAGCAGCAAATAGCGTGCGCCGCGTTATGCGATTGCGGTCCACGATGAGCGTGACCGGCAATCGCGTTCGCGTGGCGTAAGAGAATCCCGTTTAACGGGTGAGGTTTCGCTTGACCTTGCGTTGATGCATCACGCGGCCGATCGTGTTCAGCAGCAATTGCGCCGCCAGAATCGAAGTCGAACCGGAATGGTCGTAGTCCGGCGCGACTTCCACAAGATCGATACCGATCACGTCACCCTGCTCGGCGAGTCCTGCGAACAATTCGAGTCCTTCGTAATAGAGCAGGCCACCATGGCTCGGCGTGCCCGTGCCCGGCGCGATCGACGGATCGAAACCGTCGATATCGATCGTCAGGTAATAACGCACGCCCTTGGGAATACGGTCCAGAACGCCCTGGATGCCGAGGCGCCGCAGGTCGCGCACCGAGATGATGTCCGAACCCATCTCGCGCGCCTGTGCGTATCCTTCGCGTGCGGTGGACGACACGTTGCGGATGCCGATCTGCGTCATGCCCGACACCACGCTCTTCTCCGCTGCACGACGCAACGGATTGCCATGGCCGTGACGTACGCCGTGACGCTCGTCGACGAAATCGAGGTGGGCGTCGATATGCACGATATGAAACGGCTCCTGACCTTCGAACGCATTGATGCAGGGAATGTTGATCGAATGATCGCCGCCCATCACCACCGGCAACGCGCCCGCCGCCAGGATCTTGCGCACGCCGTACTCGATATTTGCGTGGCTCTTCTCCGTGTTGGTGTGCACCATGTCCGCGTCGCCGATATCGACGATCCGAACTTCGTAGCTGGGCAAATAGACGACGTCGTCTTCGAAATCGTATGCGCCGCCATGACCGAACGAAAACAGGGTCGACGCATCGCGAATCGAGCGCGGGCCGAACCTGGCGCCTGCCCGCCATTGCGTACCGCAGTCGAAGGGAGCGCCCATCACCGCGACATCCGCGTCGATCTTGTCCCAGTCAAGACACAACGGAGACTTCGCGAACGTGCAGATTCCAACAAACGGCAAATTCAGCCGACCTGTTTCGTAGCTGTTTTCAGACATGCTTATCTCCGTCCTGTTATGGATTCAGCTAGGTGCGGCGCACGCGCTACTGCCGTCTTCACGGCAGCAACGCCCGTTATGACGGGCCAGCGGTTTATCTGGAACGGAGTCTAGGCAAACAAATTCAACGGGAAAATGCCAAACATGAGAAATGCACTTCGGAAGATTCCGAAGCAATGTTACAGCGCGGCAGGCACTCCGCCACATCGTTACGCACGGGTGGCCCGGTTCGGTCATCGAGATGTTGAAGATTATCGATCCGCTAACCAATCCCACGGCCTACGGCGCGAGCGCAGCGTCCACCGCAGGCAGATAGCTGTTGAAGCCGGCTTCCACGAGGGCTGCACGCACACGCTCGAGTTCGCGCTGCATTTCTTCACCAACGTCGTCTTGCAGCGCGCGAGCGAGGACACGGCCGCGCGCCACAAACAGGTCCGCCCAAGGCAGCGGCTCGGCACGCGTATAGCCTTCGAGGGCAGCGGCATAGCGCAGTGCGCCAGCCGCGTCGCCGGCGGACATCATCGCTTCGATGGCGTCGCGATAGAACCACAGATGATTGTGACCAACCGCGCCGCGGTCCAACATGTCGGCGCCTTCGGCGAGCAGACGCACGCGTTCGCCGTCGTCCTCGACGGCGCGGCTCAGTACGCCCACCGCCTTGGGGGCGCTGAACTGCGTGCCTACCTCGCGGCAAATCGCCAGCGCTTCACGCAACAATTCCGTGGCCTCACGCCGATGGCCGTTCGCGAGCAGCACACGCGCCCGCATTTCCATATTTTGTGCCTCGAAGCGGCGAGCGCCCAGTTGACGGATGATCAGCTTCTCGCGCTCGAGATGGGCGAGCGTAGCCTGCATGTCGCCCAATTCGTAGCTGGCAAAGGCACCCAGCGTTTCGCACAGCATCTGCGCACGTGGCTGGCCGACCAGCGCAGCAGTGCGTGCAGCGGCGCTGACGTCCTCGTGCGCTGCACGTGCCTCGTTGAGATAGATCCTGCTGAAGCCCGCCATCGAACGATTCGCAACCTCGATGCGGCCGAAGCCGTGTTCGCGGCTTAGCGCAACGCACCGGCTGAAGTGCTCGAAAGCAGTACGCATGCGCCCTTGCGCGTAGGCCGCATCCGCAAGGCCGCCAAGCGCACGCGCCTCCGCTTCTGGCGCGCCGAGACGCCGTGCATAGGCGAGCCCGCGCTCATGTTCGGTGCAACAATCGTCGATCCTGCCAAGCGGAAAGAAGATGTTGCCGCGCAGGTGATGCAGGCGCGCAAGTTCAGGCACCTGATCCAGACGTTGCGCCACTTGCTGGGCCGCGTCGAGCAGCGCGAGGGCTTCGGCGAGGCCTTCGCTCACCCGCAGACCTTCGGCGAGCCCAAGCTGGGACTGGCAGAGACTCGCTTCGTCCGGAGCGGCGGCCACCGCCGCACGGTACGTCGCGATCGATGCGGCGATGTCGCCGAGATCTCGTTGGAGTTCTCCCCTGAAACAGATCAGCGCGTGGCGATCCCTATCCGTTTGCGCGATTTGCAGACCTCGCTCGACGAGCCGCAATGCCGCGTCGGCAAAGTAGGCCGCGCGTTGCGCGATCGCAGCGTCGAGGTAGGCGCGCGGTGCCCGCTCGTCCTCGGCGCGATCGAGATGCTGGGCGCGCAGTACGGGGTCCGTCGCCGCAAACCAGTCGGCAGCGAGGCGATGCAACTCGCGCCGGCGTGCCCGCAGCAGTGTCGAGTAAGCGCTCTCCTGGATGAGCGCGTGGGCAAACAGGAAATCTTCGCCCTCCGGCAAGACGAGTGCGTTGGCGACAAGCCCGTGACAGACGTACTCCGGTGCATCGATCAGCCGCCGCAGTAAGGGAAGGCCAAAGCGCTGTCCAATGACCGCGGCAGCCTGGAAGGCCTCGCGGTCGCGCGCAGTCAACCGGTCCATGCGCGCCAGCACGAGGCTCTGGATCGTCGCGGGGACCGCCTCCTCACTCCCTTCTTCGGCGTTATGCAGGAGCTGTTCGAGGAACAGCGGATTGCCGCCGGCCCGCTCGATGCAGGCACGCGCGATACGTTCGGTCGCATCGATAAAGCTGCCGGCAAGATTCAGCGCCTCGTCGCTGCGCAATGGGCCAAGGTCGATCGTGGCGAAGGGCGTGCCGCGGCAACCTGCCCGCCATGCCGCGTCGAGCGGATCGCCGTCCACGCGCGAAGTCATCACAAGCAGGCCCGGGCCGTTCGCGATCGCTACGGCGAAGGCGGCCAGGTAACCGAGCACCTGTGGGTCCGCCCAATGAAGGTCTTCCACGACAATCATGGTCGGCCCGCGCCGGCAGGCATCCTGCGCGATCGCCGCGGCAACCGTGCGCTTGCCGCGCGTCCGAGCGCTGTTGTCCATCGCGTTGTAAAGCGTGCGCCCTTCCCCGGTTTGCGCAAGGTCGAGGATGTCGTGGAGAAACATCAACTGATCCGGGCCGACGGCACCGGACGTGGCAAACCGCTCGGCGGCCGCGCGTCGTTCGTCGGAACCGGCCGCGGGCGGCAGGCCCAGCAGACTGCCGACAATGGTGAGAATGGGGTCCTGGCCTTTGCCCACGCCGAAATCCAGCACGAGGCCGCGGTGGCTGGCAAAGCCCAGTGTTTCGACGAAACGGCGCATTTCGTCGACGAGCCGCGTCTTGCCGATGCCCGCCTCACCGCGGACATAAACAACGTGGCCGGCTTGCTGCTCGAGGCACGTGCGGGCGACGCCCTTGAACTGCTCGAGTTCAGCCTTGCGGCCGACAAACACGCTGCGGCTTGCCATAACGGGTTCAAAGGCGAGACCGCGCAGACGCCACACCTGCACCGGCGAGTCGATCCCCTTGAAACGCATTGCGCCGACGGCGTCGCTCATCACGCCATCGCCCAGCGCGCGATGCACGCTATCGGAGAGCAGCGTTTCGCCGGGGCCGGCGGCGGCAACCAGCCGGGCGGCGAGGTTCACGGAGTCGCCGAGCACCGTGTAGTCCTGAACATCCGCGCGATCGAGCGGCCCCGCGACCACCTCGCCGCTGGCGATGCCCACATGCGCCCTCAGCGGAGGCGCGCCCTGCTCGCCCAGTCCGTTAAGTGCCTCATGAATCTCCAGCGCGGCACGCGCCGCGCGTAGCGGATCGGTATCGTGCGCGCGCGGCGCACCGAAGATTGCCATCACGGCATCGCCAATGTGCTTGTCGATCGTGCCGCCGTAACCGAGGACGATCCCATCGACGAGCGCGGTGTAACGACCTGTCAACTCGCGCAATTCTTCAGGATCGAGCGTCTGCGACAGCGCGGTGAAACCACACAGATCGGCGAAGAGGATGGTGACTTGCCGGCGCTCGCTGGCCGGCGCGTTCACAGCGGGCGGCGCTGCGCACAATGCAGCGCCGCGCTGATCGGCAATCGCCGCCAGCAGGCGCTTGCGGTGGCCGAGCGAGAGGACACCGAGTTCTTTCAGGTCCGCGTCGCCGAGTTGTGCCAGCATCGCGAGATCGATGTCGTTCCCAACAAATGCGGGTGCATATTGCTCAAGCCCCAATGCATGCAGCCACTGATCGATATCCATCGCCGCCGCCCAATCCGGTGCGTGTACGAACACGCATGCTGCGTCGCAGCTCGTTGCCGCGCGGGTTGTCGACCGTATGCCCGAACCGGGCCGCGTCGCCCGAACAATCATACGAATCGGCGCACCGCCTGGCGCCGCGCTGCGACGGGCGCAACGTATTCCGTGTTCAAGTCCTTCCCGCCTAAAATACAGTGTACGTCCAGCGTGAAAGAAACGGCCACCGGGCGAGATTCCATCCGCCCTCACCGGGAAGCACCGTGAAGCCAGCTACCACAGGTTCCTCGCCCGTAGCCCACTCCGGGCCACGCTTCACGGGCCTCGTCGGGGACCTGTCGGCCGGCATGGTGTCGACATTGGTCATGCTCTGCTACGCAATGAGCCTGGGCACCCTGATCTTCAGCGCGGATCTCGCCCGTTACGCAGTGCTTGGCGTACCCACGGCCTTTATCAGTTGCGTAGTGACGGCGCTGGTGATCGCTTTGACGAGTTCGATGCGCATGAACATCGCCGGCCCCGACGGCAACGCGACGGCGTTTCTTGCCGGTGTGGCGGCCGGCGTCGCGAGCAGCGTGCGCGCTAACGGCGGTACGCCGCAGACAATTCTGCTGACGGTGCTGATCGCCATCGCGCTGTGTTCAGTGGTGACAGGCGTCATTCTGTATGCGGTCGGTTCGTCGAAGCGCAGCCGTTCCCTGCAATTCCTGCCTTATCCGGTCGTAGGCGGCTTCCTTGCCGGTACGGGCTACCTCCTGCTAGCCGGCGCGTTTCGGGTCGTGACCGGCGAGCCCTTGAACTGGCACACATTGGCGCTGGTGACACACCTGAACTGGCTGGCGTGGGCACCCGCTGTGCTGGTGTGCGCGTTAGCCACGCTCCTGTCGCGCACATGGAAACACGCTGCGGCGCTGCCGATCACGCTTGCATTCGGCGTCGCGCTGTTTTACCTGCTTCTGCTTGCTGCAGGCTTGTCGATCGACGACGCCCGCAACACGGGATTATTGCTTCCGCGCGTGGCGCTGCACGCGATACGGATTCCGGAGCTGCATCTGCCGGCATCGCTGGCGCACGGGGGCGTCGACTGGTCGGCCATCGCTGCGCACTTGCCGGAGACACTCATGGTCACGTCGATTTCGGCAATCACGATCCTGATGAATTCGACGGCGATTGGCGCAGCCACGGGCGAAGACATTGACCTGAACCGCGAAATGAAGGCGGCCGGCATCGCCAACATCGCGAGCGGGATGTTAGGCGGGATGGTCGGTTATCAGTCGTACAACCGATCGATGCTCAACGCACGCGCGGGTGCGACAAGTCGTATGGCAGGCGTATTCGCCTCCCTCGCGTGTCTGTTCGTGCTGGCCGTCTCGCCGGACCTGGTGGCGCTATTTCCGGTGCCGGTGCTGGTCGGGCTGCAGCTCTTCATGGGACTGCGCCTGTTGATCCAGTGGCTAGTAGGCGCATATCGCCAGCTCAACTGGTATGAGTATCTGCTTGTACCGCTTATTCTGGGCGCTATTGCGTTCTACGGCGTCGTCCCGGGGGTGGTGGCCGGCGTCATCGCCGCCTGTGTGATGTTCGCCCTGCTGTACGGCCGTATCAGTTGCATTCGCATGGAGTTCGATGGCAGTACGCGCACATCGAATGTCGAGCGCAGTATCGAGGCAACCGGACGGCTTCACGAACTAGGTGCACGGGTGTGCGGAACGTGTCTGCAGGGCTTCCTCTTCTTCGGCACCGCCAATTCGATCTTGCAGCGCGTGCGCGAACGGCTAACCCGGCACGGGCCGGTACCCGTTCGCTTTGTCGTGCTCGACTTCGCTTCGACCAACGGCCTGGACGCGTCGGTATCGGTCAGCTTCGTCAAGCTCAGGCAACTGTGTGCGACGCTCGATGCTGACCTGGTGTTGACGGGGCTGCCGGCACGCTCGCGTGACCTGCTCCTGAAGACCGGCACGCTGAACCTCCGGATCCACGAGTTCGCTTCGCTGGATGCTGGGCTGGAATGGGTCGAAGATACGCTTCTCGCGTCGGATCCACGCGCGCTGCCGCGCGGCGAAGAGGATTTCCACGCGATGCTCGCGCCGCATTTCACGCCGCGCGCGCTTGAAAGGCTGTTGGCCCTTCTGGATGTGCGCGAGCTTGACGCGGGGCAGCCGGTGTTCCGTCACGGCGAACCGGGGGACGCCATGTACTTCGTCGAGCGCGGCCGTGTCACCGTCTTGCTGCGGCTTGCTGACGGCAGATCCCTCAGGTTGCGCTCGTTCGGACCAGGTACGATCGTCGGCGAAATGGCGGTGTACACGCAGCAGGTGCGCAGCGCGGATGTGCTTGCAGAGGGTCCCGCGCGTGTCCGGCGTTTGACGCTCGAGTCGTTGCGTGCGCTCGAGCAGGACGATCCCGAGACCGCGCAGCAAATTCATCGTTTTGTCGTCAAGGTCATGGCGTCACGGCTGGCTGTTGCGGACGAGGCATTGCGCGCGGCGCATTGACAGGCTCGTTCGATTGTCACGCACTGACGCGAGATGAACACTCCCCAACCAGATTACCCTTGATCAGGCACGCTGCAGTACGGTGTCGTCGTCCTGAGTATGTGGAGTACAAGTCGCCATGAAAAAACGTACCCGGTACGTAACGGCAATATTGGCCGCACTCGTTGTTATCGGGTTGCTCTTTTTGCCGTTACCGCAGCAGGTTGGGCTCGACACCCGCATCGTTACGGTTGCGTCGATTCAACGTCCCTCCAAAGTCGTGTTCGACTATGTCACGACACCCGCTCACTGGCCAGCCTGGCATCCATCGTCACTCGCGGTCAGTGGCGCCGTTGACCATTCGCTCGATCTGGGCGAGCAGGTCGTGGAGGAGTTCCGTGTGGCGGGCCGACGCGGCAGCGTGGTGTGGACCGTCACTGCGCGCGAGCCTCCAGGCAAATGGAAAATAGACGGAAAGATTGAAGGCAGATCGGCTGGCACTGTCACGTATTTACTGACATCGACCGCGAGCGGAACACGCTTCGAGCGAACGTTCACTTATCACGCGCCGTCGTTGTGGTTCGCGATACTCAACTGGCTTGTTCTGCGCGCGCGGATTCAAGCGGAATCCGACACGGCAGTGTTGCAACTTAAGGACCTTCTGGAAGTGACATCGCAGCAATAGCAATCTTGCTCGGCTCGCGCTTCAACTTGCAGTATTTCGACAAGCCACGATCGCCCGATACGAACCAGCCCCTACAGCGTGGCCGTCACGCCGCCATCCACGTAAAGGATATGACCGTTCACAAAGTTCGAAGCGTCGCTCGCCAGAAACACAGCAGCGCCGACGAGATCTTCCACATCGCCCCAGCGGCGCGACGGCGTGCGTCCGATCAGCCAGTTGCTGAACGTTTCATCCTTGACGAGTGCTTCGGTCAGCTCCGTCTTGAAGTACCCCGGCCCAAGTCCATTGACCTGGATGCCATGTTGCCCCCAGTCGATTGCCATGCCTTTCGTCAGCATCTTCACTGCGCCTTTGCTCGCCGTGTAGGCCGCGATGTTCGGGCGGCCCAGTTCGCTTTGCACCGAACAGATGTTGACGATCTTGCCGCGCTTGCGAGCAATCATGTGCCGCGCGACCGCCTGGCCGACCAGGAACACGCTGTCGACGTTGGTCTTCATCAGTTCTTCCCATTGAGCATGGGAAAACTGTTCGAGCGGCGCACGGCGCTGCATCCCGGCGTTATTGACGAGAATGTCGATCGAACCGATTTCGCGTTCGATATCGGCGATCGCCGCATCGACCTCAGCGGCCGACGTCACGTCGAAACTCGCGGCATGAACGGTCGCGCCTTCATCGCGCAAACGGCTGACAGCCTCTGCCAGTCTCGTCGCGTTGCGACCATTCAGAATCACTTCAGCGCCAGCACCTGCCAATCCTTTGGCCAGCGCATAACCGATACCCGTGCTCGACCCGGTAACCAGAGCACGACGCCCCGACAGATCAAACATCTTCAGATTGTTGTTCAACTCAACTCCTCTTCGACTCTAATTCGTCCGACTTCCATCCAGCACCGTCCGGCGTACCCAGCCATTGCATGACCTCTCTCAGACCGCACGCGCTGTGCAGCGAAGCGGGAAGGTGGAGCACACCATCTTCACCTACAGGTGACTCGAGCGTTGCGAATTGATTCGCCACCAATGTCGCTGGAAACTCATGATCCAGCCGCCTGGAAACCCGTGCAACCGCTGCGGCCAAGGTGATGTCGAGAAACACGAATCTCAGCCCGGCGACACGCGCGCGCATGCGCTCCCGATAGCGACGTTTCAATGCGGAACAGGACAGCACGGCCGTCCTGTGCATATCATCCACCTGCTCGGCGAGGCGGTCCAGCCACGGCTCGCGGTCACTATCGCACAACGCGATTCCGCGGCACATCTTGTCACGGCTTTCCGCCGAGTGATGCTCGTCTCCTTCGATGAAAACGCCCTCCAGCGCCACGGCCAACTCGCGTGCAAGTGTCGACTTGCCCGAGCCCGACACGCCCATCACCACTATTTTATGTGTCACGTTGCAAAATCCAGCTACGTCGTCACGGCACGCGATCCAATGAATCGCGCCGGCCATTCAACCGGCAGCGGAACGCGGATGAAAGCGCGCCGCTGCATCACACGCTTTCCGCCTCAGGACACCGGCGTGAACTTGAGCTTGTCGATCGGCGTGACCTTGTCGGTTCGCGTCAGGCCATACGGCGTCTTCGGTCCGAGCCACTTGTCGAAGATACCGCTCATCTCACCGCTCTGCTCCATCGAAGCCAAGGCCTTGTTGACCGCGCTCAGCATGGCCGGCTCGTTCTGGCGCAAGCCCACCGCGATCGGCTCGATCAGCATCGGCTCCGACGCAATCGCCACCGCGCCGTCCGTGCCGTCCACCTGCTTCGCGATCTTCGTGGCAGTCATCTGATTTGTCACGAAGCCTTTGACCTTGTTCTGCTCAAGTGCGAGAAACGCCGAGCTGGTATCGTGAAACGTCACCGCCTGGCCATCCTTGATCGAAATTGGAATCGACTGAGCGGAAGTGGAGCCGTCGGCAGCGCTGATTTTCTGGCCCGCGAAATCGGTCAGTTTCTTGCTCGCATCGGCCTTCTTCACGACAAGGACTTCCTTGGTCGAGTAGTACGAGTCGCTAAAGGCAATTTGCGTAGCGCGGGTTTTCGTGTAGGCCAGGTTGGCGACCACAATGTCGACACGCCCCAGCTTCAATTGCGGAATCCGCGCCTCGACAGCCAACGGTTCAAGCTTCGCCTTCACGCCCAACTGTTTCGCCACCGCGTTGCACAGGTCCACGTCCATGCCTTCGAGCTGGCGCGTCTGCGCGTTGGGATACGAGAACGGCTCGACGTTCGAATACACACCGCAGCTCAACTCGCCGCGGCCCTTGATATCGGCCAATTGATCAGCATGTGCCGGGGCAATCGATGCAACCGCGCCGCCAACGACCAACATCCCCGCGAAAATCTTCTTTACCTGCATCGTGATGCTCCTGAAGTTTGTGTGTAAAGCAATCGACTGCTGATCAACGGTGGTCAAACCGAATCTGAATCTGAATCTGTATCTGTGCCGCGAAAGCCATACCGCCTTGCTTGCCTCAATGCGAGCGAAGATCGGACAGGAATCGCTGCGCCCGCTCGTGTTTCGGCCGCAGAAAGAACTCCTCCGGCTCCGCCGTTTCGAGAATCTTTCCTGCGTCCATAAACCAGACGCGATCGGCAACCTCGCGTGCAAACCCCATCTCATGCGTGACGCACATCATCGTCATGCCTTCCTGCGCGAGGCTCTTCATCACGTTTAGCACTTCGCCGACCATCTCCGGATCAAGCGCGCTGGTGGGCTCGTCGAACAACATTGCCGGCGGATCCATCGCCAGCGCTCTCGCAATCGCCACACGCTGCTGCTGACCACCGGACAATTGCGGCGGAAACGCACTGGCCTTGTTCGACAGACCGACGCGCGCGAGCAAATCCGCCGCTTTACGTTCCGCTTCCGCGCGCTTGAGGCCGTGCACACGCATCGGCGAGAGCGTGATGTTGTCCAGCACCGACAGATGCGGAAACAGGTTGAATTGCTGAAACACGAAGCCGACACGGCTGCGGTAAGCATTCAGACCCAGCTTCTTGTCGTGAATGTTTTGACCGTCGAAGAAGATCTGCCCACGGTTGATCTCCTCGAGCCGGTTGACGGTGCGAATCAGAGTCGACTTACCCGATCCGGATGGTCCGCAGACCACCACGACTTCGCCTTTGCGAACTTCGACGTTCACGTCCACGAGAGCGTGATATTCGCCGTACCATTTGTTGACGCTGGAAAACTTGATCATGCGAAATACCTCGAAGTGATTGAGCGCCTAGTTCTCGGTGGGCAGCGGATCGGTCAGCGCAACGTTAGCCGCCTTCTGGGTCCTCGATGCGGCACCGGCCCGCTTGCGCGTCACGCGCCGCTCCAGATACTGCGCAAGCTGTGTGAGCGCATAACACAGCGCGAAATAACTCAAGGCGAGAATCAGATACACGGGAAAGGGTTTCGTCAGCAGCCGGTTGTTGATCTGATCCGCCGCGAAGGAGATCTCCTGGACGTTGATGATGTAGCCCAGCGAGGTTTCCTTGATTGTCGATACGAACTGCGTGACCATGCTCGGCACCACGTTGTAAAGCGCCTGCGGCAGGATGACCGCGCGCATGGTCTTCATGTAGCTCATGCCGAGCGCTCTCGAGGCTTCGGTCTGCCCTTTCGGCAACCCCTCGATGCCCGCACGGATGATTTCCCCGAGATAGGCCGAGTCATAGATGACGAGCGCGCACAGCATCGTGACAAACCCGGTGACCGGATAGCCGGTCAGAACAGGCACGAGAAAGTACACCCAGAAAATCACCATCAGGAGCGGGATGCCCCGCACCATGTAGACGAGACCTGTAGCCGGTGCCCGCAGAAACCGAAAAGGGCTGATGCGTGCCAGGGCGACCAGGATACCCAAGGGAAAGGCGATGACGAGTGCTGAGAGCGACAGCAAGATCGTCAGCACGATGCCGCCTAGCGGGCCATGCGGATACTGCCCGATGAGCAGCAGTGTCCAGTTGTCGCGCAGGATATCGAACATGTCACTTCACTCCCGGAATGCGGTAGTGCATCGCGATTTTGGCGCCGCACAGCATGATGACGAGGGAGAGGCCGAGATACACCGCCGTGGCGATGAAATACGACTCGAAAGACAGGAAGGTTTCGTTCTCGATCTGCCGGGTGGCATAGGTGAGTTCCGCCGCGCCGATCGCCATCGCGAGACTCGTGTTCTTGAACAGCAGGACTGCGTGATTGACCATCGGCGGAATTGCATTGCGCAGCGCTTGCGGAAGCACGACGAAACGCATGCCGTTCAGGAAGTTCAGGCCCAGCGCACGCGAAGCTTCGTACTGACCGTAGGGAATTGCACGCAATCCGCTGCGGATGTCTTCGGAGAGGTAGGCTGCACTGCACAGGCCGATCGCCACGACCGCAAAAATGAACTGGCCGTTGTAGTGGTTCAGCAGAGTCTGCAACGATTCCGGCAGGATGTTCGAAATTCCGAAGTACCAGAACAGGATCTGGACCAGCATCGGCACATTGCGATGGTAGGCCACGAATGACGCGACAAACGCCGTCGCGAGGCGATTGTTGGTCAGGCGGATCAGCGTGAGAAGAATGCCCACGACCAGTGAGAGTATCCACGCCAGCGCGGCCATCGCGAGGGTAAGCTCGATCCCATGGAGAAACAGCGCCCCATAGTCGCCTCGCAGCACTGTCACCAGGTCAAAATGAAGTTTCATGTAGCACGTCCCAATGATTCGGATCGAAGCGATGATCCCGGTCTGACTCGACCGGCGGCAGCATCGTCATCCCCCGGAAGCCGTCATTGACTTCCGTGTTGAATTGATACTAGCTCGCGAAAAAAGGCCGTTGCAGAGGCCTTTCTTCTGGTGCAATAAGTTTCGGGAATGATGAATCGGAGCGGCTTCCGGCAGTGGGACAGGCGCGGTTGTGCATGGTGTTTGTCTCCAGTATGTGGCGCCTCTGCGGGCGCCTCATCGTCAGTGGCGCGCTCCTCAATCGGGGCACTCAAGCTTGAGAAACAACGGCGGCATTGCGCCGGCGCAGCATGCTGCGCCGGTCATCGTTCAGGCTGTGGCTGTCGGGCGCGTCAGCACCTGCGGGTTCACCGGTGTCGGCGGCTTGCCGGCCGCTGCGCCGTACCCTAGAGCGGCGATCAAATTGTCTGCGCAAAGCGAGGCCATCGCACGCCGCGTGCTGACAGACGCGCTGCCAATATGCGGCGTAAGCACCACATTCTTTTGCGCGAGAAGCGCCGGGCAGATAACCGGTTCACCTTCGAATACATCCAGACCCGCCGCCGCGATGCTGCCTTCGTTGAGCGCTACCGCCAAAGCTGCGTCGTCCACTACACCGCCGCGTGCGATGTTGGTCAGCGTGGCCGACGATTTCATCTGCTTGAGCTCCGCGGCGCCAATCGCGTGATGCGAGCTCGCCGAGTAAGGCACCACGATGATCAGGTGATCCGACTCGCGCAACAGCGTTTCCTTGTCGACATAGCGTGCCTTGCAGCTCTCCTCGACATCCGGCGCCAGTTGCGAGCGATTGTGATAGATCACGCGCATGCCGAAGCCGAATGCGCCACGTCGCGCAATGGCCTGGCCGATACGTCCCATGCCGAGAATGCCGAGCGTCGAACCATGCACGTCGTTGCCGACGAACATGTCGTAGCGTCCGGTTTTGGTCCATTCGCCGGCACGCAGGAAATGCTCCGACTCGGTGATGCGGCGCGCCGTTGCCATCATCAGCGCGAAGCCGAAATCGGCGGTGGTATCCGTCAGGACGTCCGGCGTATTCGTCACCAGCACGCCACGCGCGGTACAGGCTTCCACGTCAACGTTGTTGTAGCCCACGCCGATATTGCATACCGCCTTCAAGTGCGGGCAAGCGTCGAGCAAGGTCGCGTCGATGCGATCGCTGCCGGCCGTCATGGCCCCCACCTTGCCTTGCAGCCTGGTAATCAGCTCTGGTTGCGTCCAGATCGTATCGTCCGGATTGTCGGTCACGTCGAAGTTCGCGCGCAGGCGGTCGACGATGTCCGGAAATGACGCACGGGTAACCAGTACCGATGCACGCATGGAAAACCTCCTTGTTGGACTCTGGATTGCACTTACTCGTTGTGGTCGGCGGGATCGCGCTTGATCGTCGTCAGCCCGCCCGGCACCTGCAGCGTGGGCAGGATTTCCATATTGCTAATGTTGACCGCGAGCGGCGCGGCGATCGCAAAGGCGATGGCATCGGCAATATCGGACGGCAGCGGCAACTCGAAGCCATCAATGAACTGCTTGCGCGCCGCCTCGATGTCGCCATGCACGTGGCCAAAAATATCGGTGGCGACACGGCCCGGACAGATCTCCGTCACGCGTACGCGTCTGCCGGTCGCGTCCACTCGCAACTGGCGCGACAACGCATGGATGCCGGCCTTCGTTGCGGCGTAAATGGAGTTGCCGTTGAAGTTGTAGATCCCTGCGATCGAACTGATATTGACGATATGACCGCGATCGCGGGCAACCATGCCCGGCATGGTAAGCCGCACGATATGCAGAACAGCTTGCAGGTTGACTTCCACCTGAAGGTCGATGTCTGCGGCAGCGGCATCCAGAATCGAGCCTTTGGTCGATACGCCGGCGTTATTCACGACGATATCGAACTGCACGTCCTGCGTCAGCTTGGTGACGGCCGGCAGATCGCACACGTCGATCGCGTGCGGGATGCAACCGGTTCGCTCCGCCAGCTCATTCAGACGTTCCGCGTTGCGGGCGAGCGCATGCACTTCGAGTCCTTCACGGCAGAAGCGCTCGACGATCGCAGCGCCCATTCCGGTCGAAGCGCCCGTCACCAGCGCGGTCTTATAGTCTGAAAACGGCATGAATGACCTCTATCTGTAGTTCTGAACTGTCGCCCTTTGAGGCGTGCGATAAGCCTGTTACCAATGTATACGCCGTGAAAACGTGGGGCAAAGACGGATTGGCTTTGTGGCGATAAGACTGGCTTATGGTTGATCAATGCAGGTTGATCGATGCAGGTCGGCCGGCGCGCGCCTAGCGTACGAGCTTCGACACCGGCACGACCCGGCCACCCGCCGATTCGATCACGCCGCGCACCGTGCGCGCGAGTTCGACGGCACCAGGCGTATCGCCGTGCAGCAGGATCGATTGGACCGCGATCTTGAGCTTGTTGCCCGTGATCGTCGTGATCGTGCCGTCTTCGAGCAACTCCTTGACGCGTGCGAGGACAGCCGCGCGGTCCTTGATGACCGCGCCTTCCAGCTTGCGCGACACGAGCGCGCCCTGATCGTCGTAGGCACGGTCGGCGAGAAACGTGTTGGCCGTGCGCATCCCGATGTGATCGGCGGCCCGTTCGATTTCGGTGTTCGTCGAAACGCTGATGATCAGATCGCGATCAAACTCGGCGAGCGCCCGCACCAGCGGCTCGGCCAGTTCATACGATGCCGCAGCCATGTTGCCCAGCGCGCCGTGAAAGCTCATGTGCGTGACGCGATGCCCGGCCCGCTTCGCGATGCCCGCAAGCGCGCCCATCTGATACACCACGTAATTCGCCAGTTCAAGCGGGTCCGCCTGAATCTGCCGCCGGCCGAAGCCCATCATGTCGGGAAAGCCGACATGCGCGCCGACGTCGATCTGGCGCGCGAGAGCCATCCGCACCGTCTTGTCCATGATGACGGGGTCGCCCGCGTGATAGCCGCATGCGACGTTGGCGGACGAGACGATGTCGAGCATCGCTTCGTCTTCGCCCATTCGATAGGGTCCAAAGCCTTCGCCAAGGTCCGCGTTCAGGTCGATTTCCACTATCCACTCTCCATTCTTTAAGCGGTCTGTGCCGGACTATCCGCAGCGGACCACACCGGCTCAGTGTCTATCTATCGATATGCGTCTACGCCGACGGCGAGAGTTCGAGCAAGGGCGTTCCGTAACCGACCGTTGTGCCATGCGAGACGCACAAGCGCATGACCATGCCATCCGCCGACGCGACCACAGGCACGCACAATTGCGCGATCTGCAGCAAGC
Source organism: Paraburkholderia sp. GAS32 (assembly GCF_050434225.1). Lineage (NCBI taxonomy): Bacteria > Pseudomonadati > Pseudomonadota > Betaproteobacteria > Burkholderiales > Burkholderiaceae > Paraburkholderia > Paraburkholderia sp. GAS32. The sequence continues at coordinate 147,584 of NZ_JBNPVS010000015.1, forward strand.
CGACAATGTCGCCCGCTTTCACGTGGTCGCCCGCGCTAACCAACGGCGCGGAGCGCGCCGGATGCGTCGACAAAAAGATGCCGGCCGACTTCGCGGTGATGCTGACGGCCTGCGTCTGCGCGATTTCCGCTGCGCGCGCGAGTCCCCGAGGAACCACAGCCGAAACTGCCTGCGCCGACGCATCCGCATCGGCCGAGCAAGCCACCTGCTCCATCGTCAACCGAACCGTCGCCCCGGGTTTGCTGATTTCGATGAACTCGATATCGACTTCTGCCAGCCACGACGTGATCTGCCGAAGCTCGCCGATATCCACTTCGATTTTTTGTGTCATGTGTCAGTGTCGGGAAGGGCAAAACAGTGCAACGAGATTGCGCACCCTGACGAGATAACTGTCCAGTTCTTCCAGCGCCGTAACGGCTTCCGCGTACGTCGTCTGAACAAAGCGAATCTTCGTACCAATGCGCGCCTGCGCGAGCCGCCACAAATCGGCTTCGATCACGGTGCCGATCTTCGGATAGCCACCCGACGGTTGCGCATCCCGCAACTGAATGATCGGCTGGCCGCTATGCGGCACCTGGATCACGCCCGGCACGATGCCGTGCGAACGCTTTTCGATCGAATGCGTCGCGACCAGGGTCGGACCAGCGAGGCGATATCCGTAGCGATCGCTCTGCGGCGTCACTTTCCACCCGTCGCGCCAGAACGCTTCGAGCGATTCCGGCTCGTAGCAGTCGTATTCCGCGGCGGGCAGCACGCGCACCACGGTTTCGCCTGCCTCGGCTGCGGGCAGGGACAGCGGCGCCGGCAACGAGTACTCCGGCGGCACCGTGCCGAATCCTGCGGCGAGCACAGCATCTTGCGGCACGACGCGCTCGGCGAGACCCACTGCCTTCACCACATCACCCTTCTGCAACTGACGACCGTTGTAGCCGCCGAACTGGCCGCGCAATTGCGTACTGCGGGAACCAAGCACCACCGGTACGTCCACGCCACCCGCGAGCGACAGGTAGCAGCGCGTGCCGCTGGTCGGCACGCCGATCGTCAGCACGTCGCCCTGTTTCGCATGCACGGTCCACCACGGCAGCACCGGCCGGTCGCCTAAGCGCGCCGAACAATCGGCACCGGTGATGGCGAACGAAAGATCTTCAAGGAAGCGGATGCGGAACGGAAACATCGGAATTTCGATGCCGGCCGCGTCGTCCGGATTGCCGAGCAACAGATTGCCGACCGCGAGCGCCAACCGGTCCATCGCGCCGGCCGTTCCCACGCCGTAACGCAGATAGCCTTCACGCCCCTGGTCCTGCACCGTCGCGAGCGCGGACGAAGACAAGATCTCGATCATGGAACAATCCTTTCGACGCGAAAGCGGATCATGTCGCCGGGTGCGAGTGTGGCCGGGTTATCGCGCGTGGGGTCGAAGAACGACATCGATGTATGACCGATCGTGTTCCAGCCGCTCGGTCCCGTCGATGCGGAGACTCCGGTCTGCACTCCGCCGATCGACACCGCACCGCCAGGCAAACCCAGCACCGGCACCTTGCGCCGTGGCGTGGCGATACGCGGGTCCATGCCGCCCAGATAGCAGTACCCGGGATGGCTGCCGAGCGCATAGACCGTGTAGAGCGGCGCGCAGTGCAATTGCACGACCTCGTCGATAGACAAGCCGGTGTGATTCACCACGTCCTGCAGATGCGGCCCGAACTCGCCGCCGTATTCCACCGGCAAGTCCACCACCCTCCCTTCGATCTGCAACTCGCCCGCCGCGGCCCACGCGTCGCGCAACGCGGCGCCGAGCGAGTCCGGATCGGCGGGCGGCGTGGAAAACGTCAGCATCAGATTGGTCACGCCGGGTACCGCTTCACGCACGCCAGGCCATGATTCGACCTCGCGGGCGAGTGTCCAGATGCGGCGCTGCGCATGCAGATCGAGCGCGCCGGGCGCTTCGAACAGCATGGCCGTCGTACCCAGCATGCTGATGCAAAGCGCCTGCTCCGATTCATCCTGTTTCATTGCAAGGACAGTCCTCTGTGAATCCGGACGCAGCCGTTCGACTACGTCCCCGTGCGCAATCGACGCATGCTCAACAGTCAGCGTCATGTCTGTTTCCTCTTTGCGAGCCAACGCTCCAGATGATGAATATCGACGCCGCCCTCACCGAACCCTTCGTCCTCGAGCATGGCCTGATGCAATGGCACGTTGGTGCGAATGCCTTCGATGCGCATCTCCGAGAGCGCGATGCGCATGCGCGCCAGCGCCTCTTCACGGGTTGCGCCGTGGGTGATCACCTTGGCGATCAGCGAGTCGTAATACGGCGGCACGACTGCGCCGCCACTCATATGCGAGTCCACACGCACGCCGTTGCCGCCCGGCAGTTCCCAAACGGAAATCTTCCCCGGACACGGGGCGAAGGTGAACGGGTCCTCGGCGTTGATCCGGCATTCCAGCGAATGGCCAAGCGTGCGAATGTCCGACTGACGAATCGTCAACGCGTGTCCCTGGGCGATCCTTATCTGTTCCCGCACGATGTCGATGCCCGACGTCATTTCCGTCACGGGATGTTCGACCTGCAGCCGCGTATTCATTTCGATGAAGTAGAACTGGCCGTTCTCGAACAGGAATTCGAAGGTGCCCGCGCCGCGGTAATTCGTCTGCCGGCAGGCCTCGACGCAACGCTCGCCCACTTGCCGGATCAATTCCGGGTCGATGCCGGGTGCGGGCGCCTCTTCCAGTACCTTCTGATGACGCCGTTGCAGCGAACAGTCGCGCGAACCGAGCCACAGGGCATTGCCGTGCGTATCGCACAGGACCTGAATTTCGACGTGACGCGGATGCTCGAGAAACTTCTCGACATAGAGCTCGGGCTTGCCGAAGGCGCGGCGTGCTTCTTCGCGCGTCACCGACACCGCCTCAAGCAATTGCTCGGGGCCCGGCACGACGCGCATGCCTCGCCCGCCGCCGCCACCCGCCGCCTTGACGATCACCGGATAGCCGATCTCCTGCGCGACCCGCAGGATCTCCGTGGGGTCGTCCGGCAGACCGCCGTCCGGGCCAGGAACACAGGGCACGCCGGCCGCGCGCATGGCCCGTTTGGCGGCGACCTTGTCGCCCATCGTTCGAATGGAGTCGGGCTCGGGGCCGATGAAGGCCATGCCGGCAGCCTCGACCTGCGCCGCAAAATCCGCGTTTTCCGACAGGAAGCCGTAGCCGGGATGAATCGCCTGTGCGCCGCTCACGTGCGCCGCGAACAGGATCGCGGCCCGGTTCAGATAACTCTGCCCCGGTGCGGCAGGACCGATGCACAGCGCTTCATCGGCGAGCCGGACATACCGCGCATCGGCGTCTGCCTCGGAATGGACGGCGACGGTTTTCAGACCGAGTTCACGGCAGGCGCGCTGGATTCGAAGCGCGATCTCGCCGCGGTTGGCAATCAGTACTTTGTTGAACATGGTCGATCAGCCGATCCGGAACAGCGGCTGCCCGGATTCCACTTCGCTGCCCGGAGCTACAAGAATCTCCAGAACGGCGCCGCTGAGTTCGGACTCGATCGCGTTGAACATCTTCATTGCCTCGATCGTGCAGAGCACCTGTCCTTCCTTGATCGTGTCGCCGGGATTCACGAAGGGTGCCTCGCCGGGCGCCGGCGTCAGATGAACGACACCGAACATGGGCGCACGAACGAGTTGCGGCTCACTGGTGGTTGCGGGGGCTGCCTGAGGGGTGTCGACGGATTGCGCAGGCGCCGCGAGCGGTGATTGAGCCCCTTGGCTCCCTTGGGTGCCCGGGGTGGACGTCACGGCTACACGTTCATCGCCCGAAGGCGCCTCAGCCCGCTTGCCGCGCCGTTTCGCCTTCACTAGCTTGACCCGTTCCTCGCCCTCGATGACTTCGAGCTTGGCCAGCGGAGAGTCCGCCAACAGGTCGATAAGCGCCTTAATCTTCTGGAGATCCATCTTTGAGTCCGTAGCCGGTTGGACGCGCGCCGGTCGATTGGCGTGCGCGAAGCACCGCTGGGGCTGTATGGCAACCCGATTCAATCTCTGGTTGCCCCGCCCGCGTGACGGCTAGCCTCGTCGCGCCGGCTCACTGCGAACCGGGGCGATCGACGATGGACTCAATGTATCCGGCGCATAAAAAATGCGCCAAGACGGTTTGGCTTTGTAGCGATAAGGCGCGCTTATGTATCGGCGCTATCGGCGCCGGACTCGAAGCGCACGTCGAGCGCAAGGTCGCCGGCCAGTTCCAGCAGGATGTCCTTGACGGCCGCGGCGGGCTCGGAAAGCGGCAAATGGTCGGACAGACAGACCGAAAGCGGAATCTTGATGACGGGTGAAACGATCCGGCATTGCACGACGTCGCCCGCCGCGGCTACGACCCGTGCGGTGGAATCGGGCAGGATGGTCGCACCGATCCCCGCGCTCACCGCGGCCGACAACGTCGACGCGGATTCGATTTCAGCCACGACCTTGGGGATCATCTGCACGCGCGCGAAACCCTCGTCGACGTACTTGCGCAGATAGTTGTACGGACGCGGCAGCAGCAAAGGCACGTCGCGCAACTCCGTCACGGCGATCTGCTCCTGCGTGATCCCCATGCTGCGCGGCGCCACGAGGAACAGTTCCTCGTTCATCAGAAGCTGGAACGACAGGCCGTGGACGGGCTTGTCGCCATACAGCACGGCCATGTCCATACGCCCGTTCATGATCAGTTCGCTGAGCGTCGTGCCGAAATTCTCGTTGATATAGAGCAGGATGTCCGGATGGCGGGCGCGCACGGTCCGCAGCAGCGGCAGCGACAGCGCCGACGCGCCGGTGCCGGGCGCGAGCCCGACCGAAACCTGGCCTGACAGCGTCTGGCCGGCGCTCTTCACGTCGGCCTGAGCCTGCTCGTACTGGCGCAGTATCAACTGGGCGTGGCGATACAGCGTGGCGCCCGCCTCAGTGGCCGTGACGCCCCGCTTGGTGCGCACGAGCAGTTGTTGCTGGAACTCGTCTTCGAGTGTGATCAACTGCTGGCTCAGCGCCGGCTGGGCGATATGAAGCACTTCGGCGGCCTGCGTCAGGCTGCCGATATCGACGATCTTCACGAAGTACTTCAAACGCCGCAGGTTCACGGTAGTCGCGTCTCAACGTTAAGTGATGGCAACAATGATAGGGCAAGCGCCGCCCCGCGCACAGTGCTTAAAAAACCTCGCTCCCGCTCCTGCAACGCTAAAAGCGTGGCCTGTCAGCGTATTCCCGCATGAACCCCGATCGGTAAATGCCGGACGTGTACGCGTACCGTCCTGTCATAAGTGGATGTTATTGCGCCAGCGGAAAGACGTCTTGGCTTGAACTTTTTCGCGCGCTTAAGGTGAAGCCTCATCAAATGCCGTTGAGGAGTCAAGTGTGAGTGCATCGCGAATTGCCGCCCGCGTCCAACGAATCAAACCTTCGCCGAGCAGCGCCGCGGCGGACCGGGCCGCGGAACTGCGGCGGCAGGGGAAAACCATCGTCAACCTCGTGGTCGGCGAACCCGATTTCGACACGCCCGCGCACATTCGCCAGGCCGCTTTCGATGCGATGGAGCGCGGCGAAACGCGCTATACGCAAACCGCGGGCACGCCGGCGCTGCGCGCCGCCATCGCGGCGAAACTGCAACGTGAGAACGGTCTTTCGTACGATCCCAAACACATCATCGTGACGTGCGGCGCCAAACACGCAATTTTCAACGCGCTCGCCATCACCGTTGAAGCAGGCGATGAAGTTCTGATTCCCGCCCCTTACTGGGTGTCCTATCCGGACATGGTGCTCGCCTGCGACGGCGTGCCGGTCGTCGTGCCCTGCACCGAAGCAGACAGCTTCAAGCTCACCCCCGCCACCCTCGAAGCGGCGATCACGCCCAAGACGCGCTGGCTGGTCATCAATTCGCCGACCAATCCCACGGGCGCAACGTATAGCGCCGGCGAACTGCGCGCATTGGCGGATGTGCTGTTGCGTCACCCGCAGGTGCTGGTGATGATGGACGACATCTACGAACACATCCGGTTCGAAGGCGAAGCATCACAGCACCTCTTGTCGATTGAACCCGAACTCAGCTCGCGCACCCTGGTCGTCAACGGTGTGTCCAAGACCTACGCGATGACCGGCTGGCGCATCGGCTACGCCGCCGGTCCCGCCGACCTGATCGCGGCCATGGACACGCTCCAGTCCCAATCCACCAGTAACGCCAGTTCGATCAGCCAGGCCGCGGCGCTCGCGGCGCTGACCGGCGACCAGACATTCGTGCAGCAATCGGTGCGGACCTACAAGGAACGCCGCGACCACGCACTCGAAGCCCTTAACGCGATTCCCGGCATCAGTTGCAAAACGCCGGGCGGCGCCTTCTATCTGTATGTCAATTGCGGCGGCATGATCGGCCGCACCACGCCGCAGGGCAAACGCATCGAAGGCGACGTGGATGTCGTTCTGTATCTGCTCGAGCATGCCGGCGTCGCGCTAGTTGCCGGATCGGCCTATGGCGTTTCACCCTTCTTCCGGATGTCGATCGCGACAAGCATCGACATCATCGATGAAGGCTGCAGGAAGATTGCCGCCGCGGTCGCCGCACTGAACTGAGAGTACGGCGACGACGTGAATACGTCGCGTCGTCGCTTTGAAAAAAAGACATGCCGCGCCGCGAGGACGTGGCAGTCGGTTTGGAATTTTCCATTTTTCGTCAATCTGCAAGGGGATCTACTCGTGAAAAAGCATACATTAGGCATACTAACTGGATTAGGACTGGCAGCAGTTTCTGGGATCGCGCACGCGCAGTCGAGCGTCACCCTGTACGGCATCATCGACGAAGCGGTGCGCTACGACACCCACCAGAACAAATCCGGCGGGAAGCTTTTCACGATGGGTAGCGGCGGCGAGATTCAGGGTAGCCGCTGGGGTCTGCAGGGAACCGAGGATCTCGGCGGCGGATTAGCCGCCATTTTCCAACTCGAAGGCGGCTTTACACCGAATACCGGTGTGACGCAGCAATCCACGCCGTCCGGCGCGGCCCGCCTGTTCGGCCGCACCGCGATGGTGGGGCTGCGCAGTACCGACTACGGCACGTTGACGATGGGCCGGCAATACACGCTGGTGCATGAAATGGGCTGGACGCACGATATCTATGCGTTCGCCAATTACACCGGCACGGTCGGCTTTCAAGGTGCCGGTCTGACTGGCGGCGGCCGTCTGGACAATTCCGTGCGATATACCTCGCCGACGCTTGCGGGTTTCACCCTCAAGGGCTCGTATACGTTTGGCGGGGTAGCGGGAAATACTCACCAGAACTCGTCGCCGGCCGTCAGCCTTTCTTACGACCACGGCCCCTTGAGCGTTGGCGCGGCCTATCAGATCGTCAACGACATCGGCGGCCTGACGCCTGCGACCAGCACCTATGGCAGCACGTACTTCGGCGTGACGATCCCGGACAGCTCGCAAAAGATCTTCACCGCGGGCGCAACGTATAAGTTCGGCGCGGCGAAGGTGTTCGGCTCGTATATCTACAGCCACGTCTATCCGGCCGACTATCGCAACGACTCCTTCTCCACCGCGGTCCAGTACTTCATCACGCCGGGACTCGTGCTCGATCTGCCGTTCTACATCGACTTCGTTCATCACGCAGGTCAGAGCGGCACGCGCATCACGACCGGTCCGACGTTCGACTATTTCCTCAGCAAGCGCACCGACGTCTATGTCGGCGTGGACTACAACCACCTCACCGGCGCATGGACGACCCTCGCCGCCGCCTCCGGCTCGAACCAGCCGTTCTATGGCTTCAACTCGCTGTTCGAAGCGACGATCGGTCTGCGTCACAAGTTCTAAGGTTTGCGGTGTGGCACGTCTGTTCGGTGTCGCCCGACGCCGGCAGACCTCACCGAAAGCCGAACGACATCGGGACGCGAAGTCTTGTCCCGATCGTCAACAATGTCATCGAGAACATGACCAAGGCGCTCGAATGAGCATCCATAAGCGTCGACTATCGGCCCAGACAACTTTGATCTTTGTCGACTGGGCCTTGAGGCGCTACCGTATAGCGTGCTGATCCCGCATTCACCGTTATAGGCCCTCACCATGCATGCACTTGTCATTCACGCCCCACTCGATCTGCGCATCGAGGACGTTCCCACGCCTGAACCGGAAGCCAACCAGTTGCTCGTACGGGTTCGGGCCGGCGGTATCTGCGGTTCGGATCTTCACTACTTCAACCATGGCGGTTTCGGCACGATTCGCATCAAGGAGCCCATGGTGCTCGGCCATGAAGTCTCGGGCGCCGTCTCGCGTGTGGGACCTGGTGTGACGGATATGCCGGTCGGTACGCGGATCTCCATCAGCCCGAGCCGGCCGTGTGGCCTGTGCCAATACTGTCAGCAAGGGCTGCAGAACCACTGCCTGGATATGCGTTACTACGGAAGCGCGATGCGCACGCCGCACGTGCAGGGCGCATTCCGGCAGGAGATCGTGATCGACCGTTCACAGGCGCACGTCGTGGCGGACTCGTTGAGCGATGCGGAAGCCGCGATGGCCGAACCGCTTTCGGTTGCCCTTCACGCCGTTCGGCGCGCGGGTCCGTTGCTCGGTAAGCGGGTGCTCGTCACAGGATGTGGGCCGATCGGCGCGTTGATCGTGGCGGCCGCGCGCAGGGCCGGTGCAGCGATGATCGTGACAACCGACGTGAATGCGCTTCCGCTCGACAGCGCGAAAAAGGTCGGCGCCGACCTCGCGTTCAACATCGCGGAGACGCCTGACGCGCTCCAGCCGTTCACCGTCGACAAGGGCAGTTTCGACGTTCTGTTCGAGGCGAGCGGCAACGCAGCGGCATTGCGCGGGGCATTCGACGTGCTCAAACCGCGCGGCGTGATCGTCCAGGTCGGCCTCGGCGGCGACATCTCGTTGCCGATCAATGTGATCGTCGCCAAGGAATTCGATCTGCGCGGCGCGTTCCGCTTCCACGAAGAATTCGCCATTGCCGTCGAACTGCTGAACAAGGGATTGATCGACGTGAAGCCCCTGATCTCGGGCATTTTCCCGTATCAGGATTCGGTCAAGGCGTTCCAGACAGCGGGCGACCGTTCAAAATCGATGAAGGTGCTGGTGAGCTTCGATTAATTGATCCCGCACGTGTGGCGACGATGACGCGGCAAGCCGCATTCTCGTCGTCATGCGTCCACCCATCACGCGAATGGGCAATGAAAGGGCGATAAAAAAAGCCGACGTCGCGATGTAGACGTCGGCTTTTTCCTTCTCCCCACACGGTGCTCAGTTATTGCATCGTGCTTCGAGCGCATCGATAAACGCGCGGTTCCAGCGGCCTTCCTTCATCGCTCGCATCGTCTCAGCCTCTGCTTCCAGAACGGCCAGCGCTTTTTCGATGACGTGTTCGGCATCGCCTTGCGGAATGGCGAGCAAGCCATCCTGATCGCCGACCACGATATCCCCCGGATTGACCACCATGCCGCCGACCGACACCGGCACATTGATTTCACCCGGACCGTCTTTATACGGCCCCCGATGCGTGACCCCACGGGCGTAAACCGGAAAATCCCGATCGCGGATTTCCGCGACGTCACGGATCGCACCATCTACCACCAAACCAACAACGCCGATGTGGGCCGCGTAGAACGACAGAATGCCGCCGACCACGGCGTTGTTGAGATCACCACCAGCATCCACGACCAGTACGTCCCCTGGACGGCAAAACTCCAGGGCGCGCAGGTAAGTCAGGTTATCCCCGCCACGCGAGCGCACCGTGACCGCGGTACCGGCCATCGTCTTCTTGCCGGGCCGCTGATACGGGTGCAGGCCCACGCTGCCGATGTTGCGATGCATGTTGTCGCTGAGCGCAGAGACGGGGATGTCGCGCAACGCGCTAAGGATCGTATCGGCAGCCTGAGCCGCCGACGGGTTCTTCCTGATGGCTTTGTACATGGTCGATCTTCGCTTCCGGATATAAGGGGAGCGGCTCATGCAGATCAGGAACGAGTAGGCACGACACCGCTGCAACACGGATATAACGGTATATCGCCCCCGCAAATCGCGCCAAGACGGGTTCGTTCTTGCACGATAGGAAACGCTTATGAAACGCAATTGCCGAAGGAGGCGGCGCTGAGATACGCGGAGGTCGACTCTCGACGATAAGTCATAGGCAGCGAAAGCAGACATTGGTTAACATCGCTCATCGCCCCCTGGGATTTCACACCGATGCCCTCTTCCATCCGCAACTCGCTGGTCTGGATCTTCGACGCATTCGAGCGCGACACCACCTATATTCGCAAACGGATGTTCGGCAGCGATGCCGCCTATATCGACGGCCTGCTATGTCTGATTGCCGCCGATCGCGACAAGCCGTGGAATGGCTTGCTGGTGTGCACCTCGCACGAACGCCACGCCGCGCTCATTGAAGAAGTACCCGCTTTGCGGCCGCATCCAGTGCTTGGAAAATGGCTGTATGTGCCGCAAGACGATCCGGCATTTGAAACCACCGTCGAAACCATGACGGCGCTCGTGCTCGCACGCGACTCGCGCGTAGGTGTCGAACCGAAGCCGCGCAAACGGAGCGGCAAATCCACGTTGCCGAAGACATAAAGCATCGCTGCCGGCCGCCTCATCACATGACGTCCGCAAGCTAACTCGCTAACGCTGCAGTACGTTATCCCCGTTCAGAGGCTTATCTGAACCCGGCACGCTCAACGCGCAGCACGAAGCTCAGACGGCTCGAGATAGAAATCCCTGTTCCCCGCGAGGCGCTCGACCATAAAGTCGATGAACGTCCTCACGCGCAGCGGTTGCTCGGTTCGATGGCGATAGTAGACGTAGATGGCCTCACGCTGCGTGACATGCCTGACGAGCAGCGGAACAAGTTCGCCACGTTTGATGGGCAGGGTCGCCGAAAAGCTGCCGAGTTGACCGATTGCGAGTCCCGCCAGCACGGCTTGGGTCTCCGCGTCCGTGTCATTGACGCATAAGCTAGCTGCGACGTCGCGATAGGCGATCTCGTCACCGATCAGAAATTCCCACGGAGCCTGCTTGCCGGTATTCGCCCGTCGATAGCCGGTGCAACGGTGCCCGTCGAGCTCGTCGATGGTCCGCGGCGCGCCATAACGCTCGATATAGGCAGGCGAGGCACAGACAATCAACTGGATCGGCAACAGCCGTCTCGCGATCGTGCCGCCCGACGGCGGAGAACCACCGCGAAAGCCAACGTCGGCGCGATCGCTGACGAGGTCGGTGAAGTGATCGTCGAACTGCACGTCCAGTTGCACATTCGGGTCCAATTCGGCGAATTCCAGGAAATATGGCCATAGCACGGTGCGCCAGAATGCACTTGGCGCACTCACCCGCAACGGGCCCGCAATCGCCTCTTTCGATCGCCGCGCGTCGTCGAGTGCCGACGACAGTATCGCCAACGCAGGTCTCACGCTGTCGAGGAGCCCCTGCCCCTCCTCGGTCAAACTCAACTTGCGTGTGGTCCGGTGGAAAAGCCGAACCCCCAGCTCCTTTTCCAGTTGCATGACCGCGTGGCTCGCGGCCTGCGGCGAGATGCCCTGATCCACGGCGGCCTTGCGCAGGCTTCCCAGCGCCGCGGCCCGGACGAATATCGTGATCGCGCGTACTTCGTTCATGGCCGCCCGAATTAGCAAATAAAAGTTGATTATCAGTCTACCAATCAGCGTCTAGTTTATGCCAATCGACACTCCTATTATTCGTTCACTTTCACCCGAACCGTAGGAGAAACATCATGGCTAGCAACACGAACAATGGCTTCAAGCGCGTCTGGTTCATCACCGGCGCAACGCGCGGCCTCGGCGCGCTGATCGCCCAGGCAGCCCTGGCTGACGGCAACGCGGTCGTTGCCACTGGCCGCAATGTGGCTGCGATCGCCGAGCGCTTCGGTCACTCGCCGGCACTCCTTCCCGTCGCGCTTGACGTGCCCGACGAAGCTCAGGCGAAGGCCGCGGTTCAAGCCGCAGTTGATCGATTCGGCCGGATCGACGTTCTGGTCAACAACGCGGGCTTCGGTTTGCTTGGTGCCATCGAGGAGTCGAGCGACGCCGACGTGCGCCGCATGTACGACACGAACGTATTCGGCTTGCTGAATATCACACGCGCCGTTCTGCCGGTGATGCGCACGCAGCGGGCCGGTCACATCATCAATATGTCGTCGATCGGCGGCTATCGGTCAGCCGCCGGGTTCGGCGCCTATTGTTCGACCAAGTTCGCAGTTGAAGGCTTGACCGAGGCATTGCACGCCGAGCTGAAGCCGCTCGGCATTCACGCAACGGTCGTGGAGCCTGGATACTTCCGTACGGACTTTCTCGACGCGTCATCGCTTGTTGTTGCCGGGAACGTGATTGCCGACTATGACGAGACGTCAGGAGCTGTTCGCCGGCTCGCTACCGGCATGAACCACAACCAGCCGGGCAACCCGGAGAAACTCGCGGCCGCCATGGTCGATCTGGTCGACGCACCAACGCCTCCGCTGCGGCTGCCGCTTGGCACCGACACGCTGAAGGCGATCGCTGAGAAGAATGTCTATGTCACGCAGGAAACCGAAACCTGGAAGGCGTTGTCGGCATCGACTGACTTTGCTGACTAAATGCTGACACTATCCGCTTCCCATTTGCGTTGCGTAATGGGAAGCGGATCGGCCGATACGCAATGGGGGTTTGCACCGAAGTCGCCGCCACTAATCCTTCATCATGCGTTGTTACGGTAACCGGGTTGTCCGTGCTAGTCCGTCTGAAAAGAACTTCCACCTCCCCACCCGGAACCTACAGATGAAAACGACTCCCGTCTGCAACGCGACACGCCGCCTGTCATTTCGCCGACCAGCTTCCACGGTAGCACTGGTGCTCTGCGCCGCCGCCCTCAACGCACATGCCGAACAGTCCGATTTCCGCGGTGAAAGTCGCTTTGAGCCAGGCTTACTGGTTGTAAGTCGAAGCGTGTACGACAACCAGTCAAGCAACGTTCAGGTTGGCGCGGTCCTGCCGCCGAATTGCGGAGCCACTACGGGCGGCTGTAGCGCGGCCACTGGCGCGCCGAGCGACGGCACCTATCCGTACGTGTGGAATAACGACGGCTATGACGGCAGCTTCGGCATCACGTCGCGGATCTTTCTCGATCAGCTCACGCCGTCAGGCGAGTGGGTCAGCTCGCTCGAAGTGCCCAACAGTTTGCAGAAAACGCCGCGACGTGACCAACTCGTCACCAGCTTCAGCTCCAAATCTGAACTCGGCCTGCACCTTTCGCTCGACGGCCAGTACCTGACCTTTATGGGTTATGTGGCGCCGGTGAATACGCTGGACGTCTCCAATTCGAACACGCCTGGCGTCGTCGATCCCACTAATCCGGTGGGGCAGAATTTCTATCGGGCAGTCGCACGCGTCGACCGTGATGGGCACTTCCGCATCACCGAGACGAATGCATATAGCGGCAACAACGGCCGTTCGGCGATTCTGAATAACCGCGATGGCGAAGATTTTTTCTACACGGCCGGCAACGCGGGTAACGGTGCCAATCCGCAACCGGCCGGGGTGATCCTCGGCGCCGGCGCACAATTCATCGACGCCACGAAAAAGCATGAGGCGCAGCAGGACCCGGGCGCACCGACGCCGGTCGCCAGCTTCTCGGTCACTGAGCTTGGCAAGCCGGCGGACAAGATCGGCAAGGACGACAACTTCCGGGGCATGACCGTATTCAACAACGTCCTCTACTTTACGAAGGGTAGCGGCAGCAACGGCGTGAACACGGTGTACTTTGTGGATACCACTGGAAACGCCTGCCCGTCTGGCACGGGTGTGCCGGCCGCCAATGCGGCATTGCCCAGCAAGGCGCTTGCTTACGACGCCGCGACGGTCCAAACCAACGGACTGCCAAGCAATATGTGCGTGCTGGCCGGCTTTCCGTCGACACCCAACAAGACCGCGACTACGCTCTCCTTTCCGTTTGGCCTCTGGTTCGCCAACGCGACGACGCTGTATGTCGCGGACGAGGGCGATGGCTACACGGGCGGCCCCGACCTTTACACGCATGCGGCCGCGCAGACTGGCGCGGGTCTGCAGAAGTGGGTGTATAACGCCGGTGCGAAAAAGTGGACGCTCGCCTACACCCTGCAGGCGGGTCTAAACCTGGGCCAGCAATACACGGTGTCCGGATACCCGACCGGCCCCAATTCGGCAACTGGCCTCCCGTGGGCACCGGCGACGGATGGCCTGCGCAACCTGACCGGCCGCGTCGAACATGACGGCACAGTCACGCTCTGGGCAATGACCTCGACCGTCAGCGGCAACGGTGATGTTGGCGCGGATCCGAACCAGCTGGTTGCCATTCGCGAGCTGCTCGCAAATACGAGTGCGACGGGTGCCGCCCGCGAGAAATTCGTCACGTTGCGAAGCGCGGGCTTTGGTGAGGTATTGCGCGGTGTCTCGTTCACGCCGGGTACTGATCAGGACCACCGTTTCTGACGCACTGACAATAGGGTGAAGCCACGCCACGGTGCGTTCAGCCGTGCGTGGCCACCAGTTCACCCGGTTTGCACGACCCGTCAACGCATCACGCAGCGTGCCCCTGACTTCCCTGTTCGCTGTCGAGATGCGCCATCTGCGCCGCTGCGTAACGTTCACCTGCGGCGGCCCCGTGCGGCACTGCCTGCGCGATCGCGGCCAGATCCTCCGCGCTGAGCGTCACATCAACCGCACCGAGTGCTTCGGCAAGACGATCGCGCCGACGTGCGCCCACGAGCGGCACGATATCGCTGCCTTGAGCCGCGACCCACGCAATCGCAATCTGCGCAACCGAGACGCCTTTTGCATCGGCCACCTTGCGCAGCGCATCCACCAGCGCGAGGTTGTGATCGACGTTGTCGCCCTGAAAGCGCGGACTCATGGCGCGAAAATCGCCTTTCCCTGCGGAGTCCTTGCTCCAGTGGCCACTGATCAAACCGCGGGATAACACGCCATACGCCGTGACACCAATCCCGAGTTCGCGGCACGTCGGCAGGATCTCGTCTTCAATGCCGCGTGAAATCAGCGAGTACTCGATCTGCAGGTCACTCACCGGGTGCACCGCTGCCGCACGGCGAATGGTCGTCGCGCCCACTTCGGACAAGCCGACGTGCCGCACATAGCCGGCTTTGATCATGTCGGCAATCGCCCCGACCGTGTCTTCGATAGGCACGTTGGGATCGAGCCGCGCAGGGCGGTAGATGTCGATATGATCGACGCCCAAGCGCTGCAGCGAGTAGGCAAGAAAGTTTTTGACCGCCGCGGGACGCGCATCGTAGAGCGACCAGCCACCTGCGGGGTCACGCATGGCGCCGAATTTCACGCTGATGATCGCCGCGTCTCGGCGTGACGGCGGCGCGCTTTTCAGGGCCTCGCCGATCAGGATTTCGTTGTGGCCTGAACCGTAGAAATCGCCGGTATCGAGCAGCGTGATGCCGGCTTCGAGCGCGGCGTGGATCGTTGCGATGCTTTCAGCGCGGTCAGACGGACCGTACATGCCCGACATCCCCATGCAGCCAAGACCGATGGCGGCGCTTTGCGGACCCGTCTTACCCAGTTGAAGTTGCTTCATGATGTTCCTCGTTAGGCGCTTGGGCTGAAGTATCGGCCGATTTCCAGCGTGCGATAATCCACCTCAATCTGGACGACCCGTGCGGAAAGGCGAACAATGCAGGAACCCGACCTGTCCGATTTGAAAGCATTCGTCGCCGTCACACGGGCACGCGGGTTCCGCCATGCCGCACTGACGGGCGGCGTGTCAGCCTCATCGCTTAGCGAAGCGGTTCGAAGGCTCGAACAGCAGCTCGGCGTCAGGCTGCTCAACCGCACGACGCGCAGCGTCACGCCAACGGAAGCCGGGCAGCGCCTTTTTGAACGGCTTGCGCCGGCCTTCGGGGAAATCTCAATCGCGCTGGATGCGGTGAACCTCTTTCGCGAGAGTCCGACTGGAACACTGAGATTAAACGTTCCGTCGATCGCGGCAAGAGAAATTCTGCCTGCCCTCCTCTCCCGCTTCCTCGCCGCTCATCCGGGTATCACCGTGGACGTCGGCACCAACGACACGTTCATCGATATCCTCGCGGCGGGCTTCGATGCCGGCATCCGCTACGACGAACGCCTCGAGCGCGACATGATCGCCGTGCCGATCGGCCCGCGCGTTCAACATTTCGTCGCGGCGGCCGCGCCGTCCTACCTCGCGGCCCGCGGCATACCGCAACATCCGGGCGAACTATTGAACCACGCGTGTATCGGACACCGCTTCGACAGCGGCGTGCTTGCGACATGGGAATTCAAGCGAGGCGACGACGTCGTGCGGATCGAGCCAAACGGACCGATGATCGCCTCCGTGATCGAACTGGAACGCGGCGCGGCCATCGCGGGACTGGGAATCGTCTACTCGTTCGATGAATTTCTGCGGCCGGCAATAGAGCAAGGCGCGCTCGTACCTGTGCTCGGCGAGTGGTGTCAAACCTTCACTGGACCGTTTCTGTACTACCCGAGCCGGACGCATATGCCGGCTCCGCTCAGGGCGTTCGTCGACTTTATTCTTGCCGCTGAAGACTCAGGTAGTCATCCGTAGGCAGGGACGCCACGGTCAACCGGTATGGGTTACGGCGCGGACCGATATCACGCGATCCACGCCGCGCCGTGCAACGACGGCGCGCTCAGCCCGCTGCGACAACATCGATGCGCAACGCTTCCCCACCGGCCACAATCGCGAGCAGATGGTCGACGTTCGGGTGTGCACCCGGACGGTTGCGCGCGTCAACCGTATGCTCGGCGAACACCGCGAGGCCGTGTTCGGCTGCCTTGGCGTCCAGCGTGCCGAAGGCCTGCTGCAGATAGTTGTACACCGCGAGCGAACCCTGTTTGCCCGGCTTGTTCTCGATGCTGGCCACCACGGCGCCCTTGCCGTCGAGCAGATCGATACGTTCGATACCGTCGATGGCCGGCAGTTGGGCGAGGTTGTCTTTGAACACGTTGCTCGGTTGAATCACTGAAAACACTCCTTCTATTCGGAAAAATACGGCGAGCCGTATCTTATCCGATAGGGTGTTTTGCATCGCGCTGAACGGCGAGGCTTCGTTCAGTCTGCTGCGGAAGCTTCGGTTTTTCCGAATCTTCGCTCCCGGATTAGCAGATTTATCCGTTCCCCAACCTGACGCAGACTGAGGCTCATCACCACTGCGGACATTGTCCGCGCCAGGAGCCCAAACATGCGAACCTATCCGCGCAACAGTCCTCAAGCCGCCGCACGTATCGTCG
This sequence comes from Paraburkholderia sp. GAS32, assembly GCF_050434225.1. Classification (NCBI taxonomy): domain Bacteria; kingdom Pseudomonadati; phylum Pseudomonadota; class Betaproteobacteria; order Burkholderiales; family Burkholderiaceae; genus Paraburkholderia; species Paraburkholderia sp. GAS32. The sequence goes on from NZ_JBNPVS010000015.1 coordinate 164,862, forward strand.
CGCTGGCACTCACTTCCGACGGACACGTCAGCAGCTCGGAAGAGCTCGCCCTCGAAAACCTGGATATAGCGGGCCGACTTGGCCTCGCACCAGAGCAATTCGCGCAGATCGTGCAAACGCTGTGCGAGGACCAGTCGGTCGCGAACACGCCGTTCGCGCCGCCGGTCGGCCAGCTCGGCGCTGCCCTGCTCACCACGTTGTTAGATGAGATCGACGACCCCGCGCTGCGGCGCAAGGTGATGCGCCTGTGTATCGCCGTCGCGATCGTGGACAACTATCTGGCGGATGGCGAAATTGCCTTGCTCGCTGCTGTGTTCAACGCGTGGGGGCCTAAGCCGATCCAGGGAGCAAGCCGGCACATCCCGTTGCCAGACGCGCCGTACACTCACGCACGCCCGGCAGCGACCACCTGAGAAGCGAGCGCATGATGTTGCCCGCGCCGCGAGCGGATTGCGTGGATTTCTTCGACCACGCCTTCCGCTCGACCGAGCCAGCGCAGTCCGCGCAGCAGCGCCACATCCCCCGCGCCCAGTTCCGCGAGCGGAAACACGCCGAGGCCACGCGCGGCGAACACCGCCATCAACGCGCTGTCTTCGAATTCCCCGACGATCCGCGGCCGGATCCCTTCGGTTTCGAACCACCGGTCGAGCCGCGCGCGCAACGCGCCGTGCCCGGTGGGCAGGAGCACAGGCAGCCCGGCCAGGCATTGCGGAAAGCCGGTACGGGCGGACTTGCGGATGATCTCCGCTGGGCCATACCAGTCGACGGGCGAACCGACGAGGCGCTGGCTCACGACGCGCAGGTCCGCATTGTGCGGCGCAGGCTGGCACGCCAGCACGAGATCGAGCCGATGGAGCGCGAGCTCCGACAGCAACTGCGCATGTTCGCCCTCGTGGCAGAGCAGCCTGAGCGACGGCGTGTCGAGCACCGGCGCGAGCAGCGCGTGCGCGGCGAGCTTTGAGATGCCGTCGGAAAGACCCACTGCAAGCCGGGCAACACGTTCACCACCCGCCTCGCGCATCTCGTCGAGCAGCGCCTCGCCGATCTGAAAAATCTGTTCCGCGCGATTAAAGGCCGTCTCGCCGGCTTCAGTCATCGTGACGCCGCGCCCCGCCGGTTTCAGCAATTGGCGCCCGATCGATTTTTCCAGTTCGCGCACCTGCGCGCTGATCGTCTGAACCGCCATGTCGAGACGCTCGGCCGCACGCGCGAAGCCGCCCTCCTTCACGACGATCCAGAAATAGTAGAGATGGCGATAGTTGAGCATGTTGGCGATACTTCGAAAAAATCGATATATCGCTCAGATTATCACTGATTTATCCGAACCATGAAGGCAGCGATGATGACGGCATACCGACGTTGCCTGTCACCCTTTGCTTACGGACCCCATGGACTCTTTACTCATACTCGCTGCCGATCCCGCCGCATGGGCTGCGCTTCTCACGCTGGTCGTGATGGAAATCGTGCTCGGCATCGACAATCTGATCTTCATCTCGATCCTCAGCAACAAGCTGCCGGAAGCACAGCGCGCTCGCGTTCAGCGCATGGGCATCATGCTTGCGCTCGTGCTCCGGCTCGCCCTGCTCGGCACCGTCGCGTGGATTGCGCAACTGACCGCGCCCGCCGTGACGCTGTTCGGCCACGCGTTTTCATGGCGCGATCTGATCCTGCTCGGCGGCGGCCTGTTCCTCGTCTGGAAGGCGACAAGCGAAATTCGCCATCACGTCGTCCACGCGGAAGAAGTACGCGACAAGGCGAGCACAACCGTGCAGTTGACCGCCATGGCTGCGATTGGACAGATCCTCGTGCTCGATATCGTGTTTTCAGTCGACAGCATCATCACTGCAGTCGGCATGACCGAGCACATGCCGATCATGTTCGTTGCCGTGATTGCAGCGGTCACCGTGATGCTATTCGCCGCCAACCCGCTGTCGCGCTTTATCGATCGCAATCCGACCATCGTCATGCTCGCGCTCGGTTTCCTGCTCGTGATCGGCATGACGTTAATCGCAGAAGGTTTTGGTTCACACGTGCCGAAGGCTTACATCTACGCGGCTATGGCGTTCTCCGCGTTTGTCGAGGCACTCAACATGCTCGTGCGCCGGGCGAATTCGAAGCGGATGGTTAGCGCGGAGCAATGAGCGCGCGATGAATTTTTATACCCTTGAGGAGCAACGAAATGAAATGTCCCGTTTGCAAGACCACTGACTTGCTGATGACCGAGCGACGCTCGATCGAAATCGACTACTGCCCGGTCTGCCGGGGCATCTGGCTTGATCGCGGGGAACTCGACAAGCTGATTGCGCAGGACGCCGGGAGCGATGACGCGCAGACTAACGCTACCGCACGCACGAGTCGGGACAGCCATTCGGATCGAGATCGGGAACGGCATCGCGACCATGCGTACGACAACAACCGCACGTATGACAATCACCGGACGGATTATCGGGGACACAAGAAGAAACGCTCGCTTTTCGACATGTTCGATTTCGATTGACGGTGTCCGCGAGTAGAAGAACCAGGCAGCAGTTATCAGATCAAAAGCGCGCGCTGTTGTCAGCCGCGCCTTTTCATTTTCCCCTCTGACGTTGCCTCAGCCAGCGTCAAACCCTTCATACAAATAACAACGCGCCGCGTGTCATCGACAGAGCGAAGTGGCGCGTTAAGCCGTTAACGGTTTGAGCGCGGCTTAGGCACGATCCACACGCGCTGAATCCCCTGCGCCCGCCGCCATGATGTTCCCCCAAATTGTTTTCCTGCCTGTCTATCGTTCAGATGCCACTTTCTATCGTTTCGATTACAAAGACCGGCGCGCTTGCTGCGCTGACGTATTGCACGCTAACCATGGCGATGCCGGCGCAGGCAGCCGACAACGTGATCGTGCTCGACTCCGGCGAAGCCAAACTGACGCTGATCGATCCCGCCACGCATAAGGTGATCGGCACGGAGCCGACCGGTAAGGAACCGCACCATCTGATGATCACGCCCGACGGCCACTCGCTTATCGTCGCGGATTCGATCTCGAACGATCTGATGTTTCTCGATCCACACAGCGGCCGTGTGCAGCGCAAGGTCGACGATATCGAAGATCCCTATCAGCTCGGTTTCTCGCCCGATCACAAATGGTTCGTGACGGCAGGTCTGCGGCTGGATCGCGTCGACGTGTATCACTACGACGGCCAGAACATGACGCTCGCCAAACGCGTCCCGCTCTCGAAGACGCCGAGTCACATGACGTTCTCGTCCGACAGCAAGACCGTGTTCGTCACACTGCAAGACACCGGCGAAGTGGCCGCGATCGATCTGGCGACGCAGACGGTGCTCTGGAAACTGCATGTGGGCAATACACCCGCCGGCCTCTGGATGACGCCGGGCGACCGCTATCTGTTGATCGGTATGACGGGCGAAGACGATGTGGCCGTGGTCGACTGGCACAAACAGCAAGTTGTGAAAAGAATCCAGACAGGGCGCGGCGCGCACAACTTCCGCAATCTCGACGACGGCCAGCACATAGCGCTCACGAACCGTGTGGAAAGCACGATCAGCATTCTCGATTACAACACGCTGACGAAGACCGCCGACATCACAGGGCTCATGCCCGGCCCTGACGACATGGAACTGTCGGCGGATCACCGCTACCTGTGGGTCACATTCCGTTTTTCGCGGCATGTCGGCATCATTGATCTGACAACGCATAAACTTATCGACACGATCGCGGTCGGACGTTCACCGCATGGTTTGTATTTCGCCAACCGTGCGCCCGTGTATGCGCCCAATCCAGACTGAACAGGCTTTCGTTTTGATGACAGCACCCGCAATTTCAAGAGGTTTTTGATGATTCACGAAATCCTCGCCCTACTCGACAACAGCATCTCGACGCTGCAGACACTCCTGTACGTCGACGTGGTGCAGCCGTTTTTCTATCGCTTCGGCCTGATGGGATACGACGAGGACACTTACGATGCACTCTATTGGGTCATCGTCGGCGTGCTGGAAATCCTGGTCACGTATATCGCCTTGCGGCCGCTGGAAGCGCTGCGGCCCGTCGAGGCGTGGTCCGATCGAAAAGCGCTGCGCGCCGATGTGATCTACACGTGGATCGCCAAGCTCGGCATCATCAATATCGCGTTCTTCTTCATGCTGCAGCCGGTGTTCAATCACTGGCAGAGTCTGATGGCGATCTACAACGTGCCGAACATCGACATCGACGGACTGTGGCCGGGCGTCACCGATCAGCCGGTCGTGTCGTTCCTCATCTACCTGATCGTGCTCGATTTCTTCGGGTACTGGTATCACCGCTGGCAGCATCGCTTCGGCGTGTGGTGGGAACTGCACGCGGTGCACCACAGCCAGCAGCAGATGTCGTTGTGGGCCGACGATCGCAATCACTTTCTCGACGACATCATTCAGGCCGCGTTCTTCGCCGCGATTTCGCTGTTCATCGGTGTGCAGCCGACGCAGTTCGTCGTGCTGGTTGCGGTCGGCAACTTCATGCAGAGCGTGCAGCACGTGAACGCGCGCCTGCCGTATGGATGGCTGCTCGAACGCGTGATCGTGAGCCCGATTTTTCATCGGCGTCATCACGCAATTGGCTACGGCCATGAAGGCACGCGCTACGGCTGTAACTTCGGCGTGCTGTTTCCGTGGTGGGACATGATGTTCAGGACCGCGTCGTGGGACCGCACTGTTGAGCCGACCGGCATTCGTGACCAGTTGCCCGTGCCGCACGGCGCAGCGCGTTCCTATGGTGACGGGTTGATCGCACAGCAATGGCGCGCGTTTGGCCGTATCGCGATGCGTCTGCGGGGACAACGCAACTACGGCGGCGTGACGGACTGATTGTCATCGTCAAGGGGCGGGTGACTCATCCCAAGCCCACGGCTCGTGCGATCAGGAACACGCCTGCGCCGACGATACCGACCCCAATCACGCGCGCCGCCCGCTCACCACGCGGTGCAAGACGTTCAACGGTGATGGCCGCCGTCACAGCAGCCATCACACGCAAATCCATGCCCCCGGCAACGAGCAGGACCGTCGTCAGGCCGGCACAGCAGTAGCTGCAGTGGAGGCCGAGGCGTAGACCGTGGCGCCATGCCGTGGTGGCGTCGGCGGGCAATGCGGACGACATGAGGCAGCGCCTTGGTGTCTCGCGACAGCAGGCAAGGCGCCGGGTCTTCCACGCAGTGAACTGCAGCGCCCCGGCGATCAGCACAATCACACCGACTGCGAACGGAACGGCGCGCGCCAGCGCCGGCTGTTGCATCTCGAGCGCCGCCAGCGCGGCGCCGAGCGGAAATGCGGCTATGCCGAACGCGGTCCACACGAAGAAGTACCCCACGCCCACCATCACCGTCAGCCAGCCCAGGCCCGTTACGCCTGCCCCGCCGACGGCCTCGCGGTAGCGCCACAGCATGGGAACGAGAGATGGCAGCATCATCGCGACCATCATCACGATCCACATACCGAGGAACGACGCCGCGAGGCCTGGCCACTTCTGTCCGCACATCGGCATCCATGCCACCGACATCGTCCAGCCGCCGGGCATCGGCATCTCACCCATCGCCGACATGGACGCGGCGCCGGCGATTGTCACCGCCGTGCTGACGGTGAAGAGTAACGCCGAGACGCCGAAGAAAGCCCGCTGCGAAACTCGCGCTTCGATCGCACGTCCCGACATTTCGCAGCCCCCGGTTGCGCTAACGTGTTCCATCGCCCGGCTCAGCGCGTCGTCTCGTACTCGTCGTGACGCTTCCACCAGACGCCCGTCTCGTTGCGCCCCTTGGGCGCGCGGTCGAGCAACTGGTACATGCCCCAGATGCCGTCCACGCCGCGCGCATAGGTGGAATACGTGTGGTAGACGACGCCGTCCTCGAGTACGAACGCACTCAGGCCCGGCCTGTCGCGCGTGTACGTCGCCGCGTCAGTTCCGCAGGTGGCCGCGAACTGGGCGACGGGCTCCGGAACGACCTGCGTTTCGTCCATCGCGTGGCCGCCGCGCTCGTAGTTGTATTCGATGCTTCCTTCACGCTGCTGCGCCTCGGTGAACGCGATGTTGAAGTCGAAGTTGAAGTCGCTGCCAGCCGATGACGCCCAGGGGAACGTCCAGCCCATCCGGCGCTGGTACGTCTGCAGCTTCTCGAACGGCGCCCGCGACACCGCCGTCAGCGTGACGTCGTGATTTGCCAGATGAACGACGACGCCGTCGAACCCATCGGCGATCGATGAGCACGACGGGCACCCCGCCTTGTAGTCGGGTCCGAACATGAAGTGGTACACGAGAAGCTGCGAGCGTCCTTTGAAGAGATCCGCCAATGACGCCCTTCCCGCAGCAGTTTCGAATGTGTATGCCTTGTCGATTCTCACCCAGGGCAGTGCCTGCCGTTGCTGCACCAGCGCGTCGCTCTGCCGCGTGAGCGCCTTCTCTGCCTTGAGCAGATCGAGCCGCGCCGCCAGCCACTGGTCACGCGTCCCGGTTGTATGTGTCGTGGTCATGATTCCCTCCTTGGGAGTCCTTCGTCGTTCGTTCAGTTGTCGAGACGACGAACTGGTTGGTGGTCGTGCTAGATTAGCCACGGGCACCCGAACGGTGGGAGTGACAAGTGTGGCGGGATTCGAATAGACCATGGACTCGCTAGTGACGGCCGCGGCACGTGCGCTCGCGGCGGGCGACCCGCTCGGCGCACTGAACCGGGTCGCCTTGCGCGACGACGCCCCTGCGCTCGCGCTGCGAGGCATCGCGATGGCGCAGCTCGGCGATCTCGTTCGGGCGAAAGCGTTGGTGCGAAGTGCGGCGCGCGCCTTCGGCCCGAAAGCGCCGGTGGCCCGCGCGCGGTGCGTAGTCGCCGAGGCTGAAATCGCGCTCGCCTCGCGCGATCTGGGCTGGCCCGCGAAGGCGCTCGACGCCGCGCGAGCGACGCTCGAAGCCCACGGTGACGGGCTGAACGCCGCGCATGCGCGGTATCTCGAAGTCCGGCGCCTCCTCCTGATCGGGCGCCTCGACGAGGCCGAGCGCCTGCTCGCCCACCTCGATCCCGCACCCTTCCCGCCCGCGCTGCGCGCCGCCCACGAGCTGGTCGTCGCGGGAATCGCGATGCGCCGCCTCCAGACGAAAACAGCGCGCGCTGCGCTAGCGAAAGCCGAGCAGGCCGCGCGTCACGCAGGTATCCCATCGCTGACGGCGGAGGTCGACAGCGCACGCCTACTGCTGGACACGCCCGCGGCTCGTCTGATCGCACACGGCGAAGAGCGTTTGCTCGTGCTCGAGGAGATTGAGGCGTTACTGGCGTCGAAGGCGCTCGTGGTGGACGCGTGCCGTTATGTCGTGCGTGAAGCAAACATCGTGGTCCCGCTAGCGAGGCGTCCGGTGTTGTTCGCGCTCGCACGCGCACTGGCCGAAGCGTGGCCCGAAGACGTATCGAGGGACACACTCATCGCGCGCGCATTCCGGACGAGGCATGCCGATGAATCGCATCGCGCACGGCTGCGCGTCGAAGTCGGGCGGCTTCGCGCGTTGCTTGGGCCGCTGGCCGGCGTGAGCGCGACGAAGCGCGGTTTTGCGCTGGTGCCGCACGGCGCGCGCGAGGTCGTCGTGCTCGCGCGGCCGGTCGAAGAACCGCATGCGATGGTGCTCGCCTTCCTCGCCGACGGTGAGTCGTGGTCGAGCTCGGCGCTCGCGATTGCACTGGATGCCAGTCAGCGCACCATGCAGCGGGCGCTCGATTCGCTGGCGGCAGCCGGCAAGGTGCAGTCGTTCGGCCGCGGGCGCGCGCGACGCTGGATGACGCCGCCCATGCCCGGATTCACGACGACTTTGTTACTCCCCGCTCCCCCTACCGAGTGATTAGGATGAAAACATGAACAAATCAGCCGCCAAAATCGTCCGTGAATATGGGCCCTTTCCGGGTGTCAGCCAGGTGGGGGGCGTCACCTATGACGGTCAGCATGTCTGGATTGCCGCCGGAGACAAGCTGAACGCCTTCGATCCGGTGAGCGGAGAAACGCTGCGCTCGTTCGACGTCGCAGCGCAGGCAGGCACGGCCTTCGACGGCCAGCACCTGTTTCAGATCGCCGACGACCTCATCCAGAAGATCGATCCGGATACCGGCCGCGTGCTCGCCACCATTCCCGCACCCGGCGGCGGGGGCAACTCGGGGCTCGCGTGGGCCGAAGGAATGCTCTGGGTGGGGCGGTATAAGGACCGGAAGATCCACCAGGTCGATCCCCAAACCGGGGCGATTCTGCGCACTATCCAGTCCAACCGCTTCGTCACCGGCGTCACCTGGAGCAACGGAGAGCTCTGGCACGGCACCTGGGAAGATGAAGCGAGCGAGTTGAGGCGAGTCGATCCTGGTACGGGAGAAGTGCTGGAGAGCCTGGAGATGCCGCCCGGCCTGATCGTGTCGGGGCTGGAAGCCGATGGCGGCGATCTGTTCTTCTGCGGCGGCGGAAACAGCGGGAAGGTGCGAGCCGTACGCCGGCCCGCACGAGACGCCGCGGTCCCCGTCGAGTCTGCGAGCGAGTAATTTACCGCCTGACGACGGATTTGATGCAACGCCCGGATCGACTCAACAAACAACAAACAACAAACGTCGTCGATCCAGGGCTCCCGCCAGCAGAAATTCGTCTGCCACGTCTAAACACCAACCAGCGCCGGCAGCTCCACCTCGTACGACAAGCGCTCGCGCCAACTGCTCATCTGCGGCTGACCTACCGCCTGGGTCACATGCGGCGCGCTTTCGACGCGCATCGATACGCACGCTGGATAGCGCGCTTTTTTCTTCTCGAGGATGGCCCGGCTCAGAAACCCGGCGCTATACGCTTTCAGCAAGTGCGCGTGATGTGCTTCGATGTACGCGGCAATCTGCGCCTCTTCATCGTCGATCATGGCTAGCAACGCCAGCGTGCGCGCATCCCAACGGAAGCGCAGGCCGAGTTCTTCGAAAGCGCTGTTATAGGCGCACAGTTGCGCCTCTACTTCCGCATCGTGCGCGCTGTCGCGGGCGTCGAACTGGGACGGGTTCATGGTCGTCTCCTTCAGGCAAATTGACATGACCAAGAATAGGAGCGCGTATAGATAAACAACAGTTAAAGTTACTTCGAAAGACTATAACGTTTTGTTTATATGCTCGTTCCCCTGCCGACGGCATCGACGAAGTCAGAATGCCCGGACATCTCATGACCCCGTTGTCAGAACAGGTATACCCATCCATTAGGTATGCCTAATGCAAACCATAAAATGTTTTAACTTTTACTTATCGCTGTTCGCGCGCAGCATCCTTCAGAAGCGCTCCACGCGAAACGCCTTTTACCCAGTTGTGGTGAGATCGACGGGCAAAGGTTTTCGTCAGTGCAATTCCCTCTGGCCGACCAATGGCGCTTGATTGCCAACAGACAAACCGGCGATGAAGCGATTCGATCACGTAGGTCCAACGCGCCGCTCGAGCGCGACGGAAGATACAGGAGACGAAGGACATGGGACATTCCAACGTATCCGGGACAGGCAGTACGCCGTTCCGGCAAAACCGCTGGGTCCAGCTAGCGATCGGCATCGTATGCATGGGGCTCGTCGCGAATTTGCAATATGCCTGGACGCTGTTCGTCGTTCCGATGGACAACGCCCACCACTGGGGCCAGGCAGCCATTCAGACCGCATTCACGGTCTTCATCGTCACTGAAACCTGGCTCGTGCCTATCGAAGGCTGGCTCGTCGACAAGTTCGGGCCGCGCCCGGTTGTGATCGGCGGCTCGGTGTGCGCGGCGCTCGGCTGGATCATCGACGCGCATGCGAGCAGTCTCGCCGAGCTATACATCGCAGCCGTGATCGCCGGTATCGGCGCGGGTTGCGTATATGGCACCTGCGTCGGCACGGCACTCAAATGGTTTCCGGACAAGCGCGGTCTCGCGGCCGGCTTGACTGCGGCAGGTTTCGGCGCCGGCGCGGCCATCACCGTGATTCCAATCGCCAACATGATCCAGCGCTCGGGTTACGAGCACACGTTCATGTTCTTCGGCATTTTCCAGGGCGTCTCTATTCTGCTGCTCGCCACCATGCTGGTACGGCCGAAACCTCCCGCATTCGCGGTCGCGGCCAAACGCGTGGTCGCAAGCAAGATCGACTACACGCCCGGCGAGATGATCCGTTCGCCGCTCTTCTGGGTGCTGTATCTGATGTTCGTGTTCGTCGCAGCCGGCGGCATTATCGCCACCGCACAGCTTGGGCCGATCGCGAAGGAATTCGGCTTTGCCAAGCTGCCGGTGAACCTGATGGGCATCACGCTGCCGCTGCTCACGATGACGCTGTCAATCGACAATTTCTGCAACGGTTTTACGCGTCCGTTGTGCGGGTTTCTGTCGGACCGCATCGGCCGCGAAAACACGATGTTCATGATCTTTCTCGGCGAGGGCGTCGCACTGCTGGGGCTCATGCAGTTCGGCCACAACCCGTACGCCTTCATGTTCTTCGCCGCCGCTGTGTTCCTGTGCTGGGGCGAGATCTTCTCGATCTTCCCGGCGACCTGCGCGGACACGTTCGGCAGCAAATACGCCGCGGCCAATGCCGGCACGCTTTATACCGCGAAGGGCACCGCCTCGATGCTGGTGCCGCTCGCATCGGTGCTGTCGGCCAGCGGCGGGTGGAGCACCGTGTTCATCTCGGCGGCGGTGGTGTCGATCGCGGCAGCCGTATCCGCGAAATTCATCCTCGCCCCCATGAGAAAACGCTGGATCGAAAACTCAGGCGCGCCGGCTGGCGTAGTGATCGCTGAAGCGCGCCTGCAGCCGTCGCCAGGCGGCTCACCTGAATGAACAACAACGTGAGCTCGCCACTCACGACGAATCCATAACGTCCCGCGACCAAGGAGCAGCATCATGGCAGAAGCCGACCGGCAAACAGTAGAAGAGACTTCGACACAACAAGCGGCCGAAACGACCGACGGATTCCATCTGGTCATCGACGCGCTGAAACTGAACGACATCCACACCATCTTTGGACTGGTCGGCATCCCGATCACCGACCTCGCGCGGCTCGCACAAGCGGAAGGGATGCGTTTCATCGGTTTTCGTCATGAACAGCACGCGGGCAATGCAGCGGCGATTAGCGGTTTCATGACGCAGAAGCCGGGTATCTGCCTGACAGTGTCGGCGCCCGGCTTTCTGAATGGCCTGACCGCGCTCGCCAACGCGACCACCAACTGCTTCCCGATGATCCTGATCAGCGGCTCGAGCGAGCGTGAAATCGTCGATCTGCAGCAGGGCGATTACGAGGAAATGGATCAGTTGAATGCGGCCAAGCCGTATGCGAAGGCCGCGTATCGCGTGCTGCATGCGGAAGACATCGGCATCGGCGTGGCGCGTGCGATTCGCGCCGCGGTGTCGGGCCGTCCGGGCGGCGTGTATCTGGACTTGCCGGCCAAGCTGCTCGCGCAAACGCTGGACGCCGTGAAGGCGCAGCAATCGCTGGTCAAAGTGGTCGATGCCGCGCCGCGTCAGTTGCCGGCGCCGGAATCGGTCAAGCGCGCGATCGATGTGCTGAAGAGCGCCAAGCGTCCGCTGATCCTGCTCGGCAAGGGGGCGGCTTACGCGCAGGCTGACGCGGAGATCCGCGCGTTCGTCGAACAAAGCGGCATTCCGTATCTGCCGATGTCGATGGCCAAGGGCCTGTTGCCCGATACGCACGAGCAATCGGCGTCGGCGGCACGCTCGTTCGTACTGCAGGAAGCCGACGTGGTCGTGCTGATCGGCGCGCGTCTGAACTGGCTGCTCGCGCATGGCAAGGGCAAGACGTGGGGCGCGGAGCCGAAGAGATTCGTCCAGGTCGATATTTCGCCGACCGAAATCGACAGTAACGTCGCGATTGCCGCGCCGGTGATCGGCGATATCGGCTCGTGCGTGGCGGCATTGCGTGCCGGCCTCGATGCGGGATTCGCGAAGCCGAGCGCCGAATGGACCAGCGCGATCGCCGAGCGCAAGAGCAAGAACCTCGCAAAGATGGCGGCCACGCTCGACAAGAACCCGTCGCCGATGAATTTCCACAGTGCGTTGCGCGCAATCCGCGACGTGCTGAAGACACGCCCGGACATCAACGTCGTCAACGAAGGCGCGAACACGCTCGACTACGCGCGCAGCATCATCGACATGTACGAGCCGCGCAAACGCTTCGACTCGGGCACGTGGGGAATCATGGGCATCGGCATGGGCTTCGCGATCGGCGCGGCGGTGACGAGCGGCAAACCGGTTGTCGCGATCGAAGGTGACAGCGCGTTCGGCTTCAGCGGCATGGAACTCGAAACCATCTGCCGTTACGACCTGCCGGTTTGCACCATCGTCTTCAACAACAACGGCGTGTATCGCGGCACCGACGTGAACCCGACGGGCGGCAAGGACGTCGCGCCGACCGTGTTCGTGAAGGGCGCGCGCTACGACAAGATGATCGAGGCATTCGGCGGTGTCGGCTACAACGCGACCACACCGGAAGAACTGACGAAGGCGCTGCTTGAATCGATCGCATCAGGCAAGCCGACCTTGATCAATGCCGTCATCGACGAAGCGGCGGGCACCGAAAGCGGCCGCCTGACCAATCTGAATCCGCAAAGCGCGGCAATGAAAAAGTGATCCAGCGTAACCATGGAGATAGCAAAGTGACCAAACCACTCGAAGGCATCAAGATCATCGACTTCACCCACGTTCAGGCCGGTCCTGCGTGCACCCAGTTGCTCGCCTGGTTCGGCGCCGATGTGATCAAGGTTGAAAGACCGGGTTCGGGCGACGTGACGCGCAACCAGTTGCGCGACATCCCTGACGCCGACGCGCTGTACTTCACGATGCTCAACAGCAACAAGAAGTCGCTCACGTTGGACACGAAAAAACCGGAAGGTAAGGAAGTACTCGAAAAACTGATTCGCGAATCCGACGTGCTGGTCGAGAATTTTGGGCCGGGCGCGCTGGACCGGATGGGCTTTTCATGGGAACGCCTGAACGAACTCAATCCGAAGATGATCGTCGCTTCGGTGAAGGGCTTCAGCGACGGCCATCACTACGACGACCTGAAGGTCTACGAAAACGTCGCGCAATGCGCAGGCGGCGCGGCATCCACCACCGGCTTCTGGGACGGCCCGCCGACTATCAGCGCCGCGGCGCTCGGCGACAGCAACACCGGCATGCATCTGGCGAT